>JAZODZ010000447.1:0-2666 GCA_045597285.1 Myxococcota bacterium | reverse complement strand
ATATATTTCAGGTTCTGTTCGGGATACGATGAGATAAGAATGCCGGCTTTGTCAGGCATAGCCGCATGATTTGCATCAGGCTGCTCGGCAAAAACATGCATTGGAATTATGAAAATAAATAGCAACAGGATGTATTTCATGACAAAGCCTAAAAAAAAGCCGCACCGAAAAATCGATGCGGCTTTTATATAAACAGGGAAAAATTACATTTTCGCGAGTTTTTCCTGGAGGCTGGCGATCCGTTCTTTCGCTCTCAGCTTCAGCTTTTTGCATTCTTTCTGTGCGATCTGATCTTCGGGGGACATCCAGACCTGCTCATCAAACGCGATCACTTTCGCATCGAGAGCGGCATGTTCTTCTTTGAGTCTGTCAATTTCCTTTTGGATTTCTTCGCGGGTTAATTCGCTCATGTTTTTCCTGCCTTTTGAAAAAGAAACTCGCCAGTCGGCGAAAAGAAACGCCTATCTGTGTAACGCAATCCCCCCATCATGTCAACGATTAGGGAAGCCCCCTGATGATTTTGCAAAAATAAGGAATATAGTGGTATGGATTTGAATAACGAGGAAAAATCTGATAAAATAACATCGTTTTTCTTTCTCTAGGGAGTTTGCGATGAAACGTCGATTTGTTTGTGCTGCGTGTTTTGTTTTGTGTCTTGGCGTTATGGGTTGCGGGAACGATGATCCGAGTAAAGAGAACAACAAGGGAGTTCCTTAAAATACGGAAGCTTTGTGTTCGGATGGCATCGACAACGACGAGAACGGCAAGACAGACTGTGAAGAGAGCGACTGCCAGTGGTTTGAAGCGTGCGCGGCAAAGGCGGAGAACACGGAAGCTTTGTGTTCGGACGGCATCGACAACGACTCGAATGGCAAGACGGACTGTGAAGAGACTGACTGCCAGTGGTTTGAAGTGTGCACGCAGGGAACAAAGGCGGAGACCACGGATGCGCTTTGTTCGGACGACAAAGACAACGACGGGAATGGCAAGGCAGACTGCGAAGAAGAGAGCTGTCAGAAATTGAAAGTCTGTGAAAAGAAGGTCGTGGAAAACACGCCGGAATTGTGTGCCGATGGCCGTGATAATGACAACAATGGCGCTGCAGACTGCGCAGATAGTGGATGTCATGACCTCGATATCTGTCGTGATAAAGAGCCAGAAACGACCGAGGAACGGTGTTCGGATGGCAAGGATAATGACCTGAATGGCCGGGCAGATTGCGCGGATGCGAACTGTGTGAAGTTTTCGATTTGCCAGAAGGATGAGAACACGGAAGAATTGTGCGCAGATGGGATTGACAATGACTTTGATGGGGTGAAGGACTGCGATGATGACGGCTGTGCGTCGTTTGCGCATTGCAACACCACGGAGGCGTGTACGGACGGTGCGGGATCATGCAGCGGGAATATGCGCAATTATTGCGAGTCTGGAAGCTGGAAACAGGAATATTGTGATGTGGGATGTAAAGATGGAAAATGCGTGTCCTGCGAGACTGTTTATGGGCCGGACACTTGCGTGGATGACGTCCATTCGTATTGCAGCAACAATGTGCATCTGGTGCAGAATTGCGAGTATGGGTGTGAAGGCGTGGGGTGTCGGGTATGTTTGCCTGGACAGACGCGGTGTAGTGCAGAGAACACTGTGCAGGAAACTTGTACGACAGAGAATGAAGTGACCCAGTGGGTGGCTCAAACTTGCCAGGGGGTCTGTTATGAAGGCGAGTGCAAGGGATGCTCGAACGCAGGCGAGAATGTGTGCAGCGGCAATGTGCTCAAGCATTGTACGAGCAATTTAGAGATCGAGACGGAGGTTTGTGAATTTGGCTGCGAGAACAATAAGTGTCGCGTGTGTGCTGAGGGGCAGTTGAGCTGTGCGGAAGACGGCAAAACGGTGATGGAATGTAAATCCAACGAGCTCAAAAAAACAAGCGTGGAATGTAAGAGCAGCTGCGTGAATGGAGCTTGTAATGATGAAAACGGCAATCATCTGAAGGATGAAAATGAACCGCATTTGAAAGGTGCTTCAAATTGTGTGTATGATTCGGACTGTGCCTCTGGGACTTTCTGTGACAGCTTTATTGGCAAATGTGCGGATAAATGCACGAGCAGTGAACAATGTTTGGAAGGCTTTATTTGCCGACCGGATGGGCGATGTGCGGCCGAGGCGTTTGAGACGATTTGGACTTTGACGGATTCCGACAAGAAACTTGAGATTCCGACAAAGAGTGCTCAAAAGTGCAATTTCAAAATCGATTGGGGCGATGGCAAGACCGATACGGTCACATCCTGTTCGACGACCGATTTGTCACATTCTTATGCCAAAGCCGGCATGTATAACGTGAAGATCACGGGGACATTGGATGGCTTTAAACTCAACAATAACAGCGCTTCCAAATTACTGAAAGTGGTGTCGTTTGGCCCTGTGGGATTGGCGAAAGGCGCGTTTGCCAACGCGACGCAATTAAATTCGCTTTATAAAATTGATATTCCGGATTCGACGAAGTTGGTGTCGACCGACCATATGTTTGAAAATTGTAGCGCTCTAACAGGCGGCCTGAGCAAGTGGGATGTGAGCAATGTCGTTAGTATGGAGAGTATGTTTGAGAATGCTACAAAATACAATGAAGACTTGAATTCATGGAATGTGAAAAAAGTGAAGTATATGGG
>JAZODZ010000446.1:0-9246 GCA_045597285.1 Myxococcota bacterium | reverse complement strand
ACGACATTGCAGAATTTGTTGAAATCGATTTCTTCTTCTTCGGGTTCACCCATGCACGCAGAATAGGCGTCGATTTCGGTTTTGCACACGTCATCATCGATGCATTCGCAATTCTCTTTGTCGGTGCATTCTTTGATCGTGGCATTGCTAACGCATTTATAATATTTCTCGCCAACGTCCTTGCACGTGGCTTCATATTTTTTGGCTTCGGCCTTGTACGTCTCGACACACGAATTCATGTCGGCCTCAGAGATGTTGGCCCCGCAGGCTTTGCCCATGACGATATTGCAGAATTTGTTGAAATCGACGGCTGTTTCTTTTTCATTCTGCGGTTTGGAATTGTCGTTGTCATCGCAGGCTGCGAATAACAGGGCAGCTGCCATTGTGAGTAGAGCAAATTTTTTCATTACACAGTTCCTTGTTTATCATCAAATGAAGAGTAAGTCATAAAGAAGACGTTACGCATTGATTATTTTAATGAAAGAATATTGGAAATCAAATTTTAGGTTGGAGGGACATGGTGTTCGCCGCGACCGCCTGCCTCTAAGGAAGGGACAAATGCTGTAAATGACGCAAATAAGAGAAGCCCGTTGGGCCACGTAATTCAGAAAACCTGGTAGGCGCTGAATAGTTCCCTCTGCCTCATTTCGATAAGAACTTGGTTGAAATCTAAGGGCACATTGTTTAGAACTGCGCTCAGTTTTTTGCACGCCCGAAGTGTATCCATTTGGGTAAACGCATGTGGAGTTTAATTATGAAAAAGCGCCTTACATTCATTTTGCTCGCCGTTCTTCTCGGTGCGGCTGGCTGTTCTGAAAAGGCTGTTGTTGTATATACCTGTGGTAACGGCATTCTCGAAGCCGACGAAATCTGCGATGGCACGCAATTCAGCGAGAATCTGAATCTCGTGTGTTCCAACGGCGCGACGGCCAATAAGAGTGCCCTGCGCTGCACCGATAAATGTCAACTCGACATGAGCGCAGCCTGCACCGCCGTTTGCGGCAATGGCATTATCGAAGAAGGCGAGCAGTGCGACGGATTGGCGATGCCAACCGTCAATGCGGCATGCACCAATCCCGATTTGACAAAGCTCGGATGCCAGAATTGCCGCGTCGTCGACAACGGCATTTGTGGTTCCTCCGCTAAAACAAAGCCTGCGTGGTACGCCGAAACTTGCGGCAACGGACAGCTCGACACTGGCGAGTTATGCGATGGAGACATCATCGCAAGTGCCGCGAAAATCTGTCCCGCCAATATGATTCCCAAGGGGAATCCCGTATATAAATGCCTCGATTCATGCCGTGGTGTCGATATCAGTGGCGCGTGTGTATTTGGGAACAACGCGGTCTGCGGCAACGGTGTCCTCGAAGGCGACGAAGCCTGCGACGGAACCGAGTTCAGCCAGGAAGCGCTCACGTCCATTCAGTGCGGTTCCGGTGAAAAAATCAATCTCGCCAATATGGTTTGCAACAACTGCCAGATCGAAGGTTCGTGTGTGCCGGCGGTCCGCGATGACGTTGGCATGATCGTTACTGAAGTCGTGCCACATCTCAATACTTCCGGGGATGATGTCGTGTTCGACGGGTTCGCCATTGAACTCACGAACATGAACAAGGTCGTTGCCGACACATCGACGTGTTCGCTGGCGCTGATTTCACAAAGTAAAATCGAGCAAAAATTCTCGCTTGCGGATTTGAATGCTGCTTCTTTCGATGTGCGAGAGACGAAAGTCCTGTGTTCCCTAAAGGCTGGCGATGTCTTTAATGGCGCGTGTGATATCGTAATTCCGGGCACCGATATCGTGGATAATCTCAACGTCATCGTCGAAGATTTGATGACGAGTGGGCAGATTCTGAATGGCAGCGGCTTGCTCGGGATCGTGTGCGGCGACGACGAAATCGTCGATCTCGTCAATCTGAACTCCTTTATCCAGGGCATCGATAAGGCGGGTGCCACAGATTACGTGCGTTTGTGCGATGCCGAACCCGTCACGGAACCGGCAAATGCCTTGATGGGCGAAGGGTGGAACATCGATGCCAGTACGGTCGGTGCACCGAATTATGGCCTCGGCGAGCATTGCACGGCCGCTGATGCCGCAGTCAAATACTGTCAATATACTGCCAGCCGGGACACGCTCGATAACCGCGGCCAGTCGATCGATCTCGCGCTTGAAATCAATATCCCCGGCATTACCGACAAGACGTCCGGCACCGATGCCGACAAGTCGCTCCAGATTCAGTTCGTGGCCGGCAATGTGAAGGGCAAGAAGGTAAGCAAGTCCATCATCCACTACGTCGAGGCGCACGCCGATACGGCGTGGCAGAACGACAAAGGCGTCGACCGTTACGTCGGCAAACTGCGCAACTGGGATCTCTACGAGGGCTTCCTGAACATGGATGTCGGCACGTACACGCTCGATGCCTCGATAACGTTTGACAACGGGAACACCTATTATTATTGCGGCCCCAAGGGGATTATCGTCGATTACAGCGTGTATGATGCCGAACAGCGCAACACGCTCGTCGTTTCTTACGACGATGACGGCGGCGTCTGCGGCGACGGCATCGTCAGCGCCAGCGAGGTTTGTGATGGCAAACTGGCGCGAAATGAGGCGCTCGAATGCGAGAATACGGGGGATGTCGTGACAGATATGTCCAAGATATCGTGTTCGTGCAGCACGATGAACACGAAAGCGGCATGTGCTTCCAAGTTACTGACATGCGGCAACGAACTTGTCGACGGCAATGAGCTCTGCGATGGCCCGATGGTTCCCGAAACGCTCAGAGTCTGCCCTTCGGACATGGTCGTCAAAAACAATCCCGTCTGGCATTGCGCGGATTCCTGCCTGTCGATCGATGTCAGTTTGGCGTGCGAATATCCATGCGGCAATGGCCGGCTCGACGACGGCGAAGTTTGTGACGGAACGCTGATTGACGACGCGGCGGCGGCGGCCAAATGCGATGACGACACGACTTATGACGCCTCGCGTGCAACATGTCAGAATACCTGCAAGAAGGTCGATCTTGCGGCGTGCGTGCCGAATCGCAATCTCGTGATCGATGAGTTCCTCGTCCAGCGCGATGGCAATGGCAACGCGCTTGGCGTGGCGATCAGCCTTAACAACTACGGCCCCGACGCCATCGATGTCGGTTCATGCAACCTCACGCTTTTGAACGCCAAAGGGTCGTTTGCCGTCACGGGCGCTTCCAGTTTCAGTTTCCTGGCGATTGCCGGTGTCAATGACACCTCGTATATGCTCGACCCGTGCAAGCCGCTCGTCGTGTGTAGCGAGCCAATGGCTTCAGAGAGCGAGTACAAGGATATCTGGGGCGACTTGTGCGACAAGACGCTAGGCGGCTACGATGCGAACAATCACGTCATCGACAACGTCCTGCTGAACTCCGAAATCGACACGATTCAGATTACGTGCGGCGGTCAATTCATCGATTATCTCGACTACACGGGGGTTCGCGAGGCAATCAGGAACGGGATGTCGCACGGCAAACTCAAATCGTCTGATCTGAGGCCGTGGCCGGGAAGGACGACGGTGGATTTGTACCAGCGCATGGATGTCGACGCGACGTATGACGTCGATGCGTTTGCAAGCCCGGTCTGCAAAAATTAAAAAAAAAGTGCCGGCGTATGCAATAGCCGGCACAAACAGTGCCGTATGCGCCAAAAGCGCATAGGCACTGCACAAAAAGCAATTCAAACTCACGGAGAGGCTTTCATGTCCATAAGGTTTTATGTGCTCGCCATGCTGGCGCTATGCCTTGCAATGACTGCGTGTGAACAGCAAAAAGCACCCATACAGCTACACCATAAGGTCGAAACGCAGATGCCGGTCGAATTGCCGGACAAGCCGAATTTTTACGAAGCGATGGCGAAATTTAAGCCCGATAAACAGGGCGTGTGGACGACCGACGGCCTCATTTTTAACCAGAAAGAACTGCGCAATTCGGACAAGCCGCTTCGCGTGAAGGGCGTCGTGAGTACCGTTTCGCCCGATTGTCCCGAAGTGACGAAGCCGTACAATCACAAGGCACATAAAAAAGCGCCGTATTCGAAGGAAGAGATTGCGGCGGCCAGAAAACTGAAGCGATGCCGGACGCTGAACGTGACGATAAAATCCACCGAAAGGGGCATGGAAATCCCCATCACGGGCTACCATCCGTTTTATCATCCGTATCTGACGCCGGGGACGGAACTCGACCTGACTGGCAAATATGTGTCGTTTTCGCCAAGCGGGCTCGTCGAATGGCGTTCCGGTGTCATCATCGTCGATGAATTCCACAACATCGGCGTCGACACCAATGGCAAATTTACCAACAAGCGTTCCGAGATTTCGAACATGATAGCCAAGGGCGAACTCGTGGGCATGAAAAATTAACCAGAAACACTCCAGGGAAGGACAGTATGGAACGGTTTATCATTGAAGGCGGGCATAAATTGAGCGGGACGCTCGTCCCGGGCGGCAACAAGAACGAGGTTTTGCCTGCGCTTGCGGCAAGCCTGCTCACGGACGAGGAAGTCATTTTGCAGAACGTTCCGCGCATCCGCGATGTCGAGGTGATGATGGACATCATCCGGGATCTCGGCGGAACGGCTGAGTTTTTTGACGACAACAGCGTCCGTCTTTGCGGCGCGGGCGTGAGCAAGACGCATTTGAGCCCCGAACTTTGCAAGAAAGTGCGAGCGTCGATTTTGTTTGCCGGGCCAATGCTTGCGCGGCATCGCGAAGTGCACCTGCCGCCGCCCGGTGGCGATGTCATTGGCCGCCGCCGTCTCGATACGCACTTTCTCGCGTTTCAGGGGCTCGGCGCCGATATCAGCGTCGGCGACGAATACCACGTCCAGGTCAAGCATTTGCGCGGGCATGACGTGTTTTTTGACGAGCCTTCCGTCACCGCGACCGAGAACGCGATAATGGCGGCGGTACTCGCCCGTGGCGAGACGGTGTTCCGAAACGTCGCGTGCGAACCGCATGTCGAGGGGCTTTGCCGAATGCTGAGCAACATGGGCGCGCATATCGAAGGGATAGGCTCGAACACGCTCACAATCCATGGCACGGGCGGGCTTCACGGCTGCGAACACACGATTGGCTCGGATTATCTCGAAATCGGTTCGTATATCGGGCTCGCCGCTGTCACCGGTTCCGAAATCCGCATCGAGAACGTGCGCATGACCGATATGCGCATGATTCGCATGGTCTTTGAAAAACTCGGTATCCGCATCATTCCGGACGGGACGGGCATCATCGTGCCGGCCGATCAGGAAATGCGCATCCGTGCGGATTTGCACAACGCGATTCCGAAAATTGACGACGCGCCGTGGCCTGCCTTCCCGACTGACCTGATGAGCATCGCGATCACGATTGCGACGCAGTGTGAAGGCACCGTGATTTTCTTTGAAAAGATGTTCGAAGGCAGGATGTTCTTTGTCGATTCGCTGGTCGGGATGGGCGCGCGCATCATTCTGTGTGACCCGCATCGCGTCGTCGTCGTGGGCAAGAGCCGTCTGCTCGGCACGCGCATGGAATCGCCGGATGTCCGAGCCGGTATGGCGCTTCTCATTGCGGCACTTGCGGCCGAAGGCGAATCGGCGATTTATAACGTCCGCCAAATCGACCGCGGTTACGAGCGCGTGGACGAGAAACTGCGGGCGCTCGGCGCACACATCGAAAGACAGGTCATTACGTGATGTTTTTTGAGGCGTGTGGCTATCTCCTATCGTCGATACGCCACACATGCGCGGCTATCTGCGATACGCCGCGCATCGCAATTTGGGCGTGGCTATCTGCGATACGCCGCGCTTTGCAGTATAAGTTTAAGTTGGAGCATATATGGATTTGAAGGGTAAGCGCATCATTTTGGGGATTACCGGGAGCATATCGGCGTACAAATCGGCGACGATTGCGAGCAAACTGACGCAAATGGGAGCGCTCGTGGATGTCATCATGACGGAGAACGCGACGAAACTCGTGGGGCCCGCGACTTTTGAAGGGCTCACGCACCGCCGCTGCCATACCGATACGTTTGCGGATTGCGCCGATTTGGAACAGAGCCATGTGACACTTGGATCGCATGCAGATCTCGTCGTCATTGCGCCGTGTTCGGCGAACATGCTGGCCAAAATCGCCCACGGCATTGCCGATGACAAACTCTCGACGACCATGCTCGCGGTTCGCTGTCCCGTCATCCTCGCGCCCGCGATGAACTGCTTTATGTACGCCAATGAGGCGACGCAGGCGAACATCAAAATCGTCGAATCCCGCGGCATGCTTGTCATGGAACCCGAGACTGGCAACCTCGCCTGCGGTTATACGGCCAAAGGACGTATGCCGGAACCCGAGCAAATCCTCGAAATCATCATGCAATACCTCGCTTTGCCGCATACGCTGAAGGGCAAGAAAGTGATCGTCACGGCAGGTGCCACGCGTGAGGCTATCGACGATGTCCGGTGCATTTCGAACCCGTCGACGGGCAAGATGGGCTATGCATGTGCAAGAGCCGCGAAGATGGCCGGTGCGAATGTCGTGATCGTGTCGGCTCCGACCGCGCTCAAGGCACCGGATGGCATTCGCGTGATCGATGTCAAATCGGCACACGACATGGCCGAAGCCGTCTTTGCCGAAGCCGAGGATGCCGATGTCGTGATCATGGCGGCAGCCGTGGCCGATTTCACCCCAGAAATTCCGCGACAGGGAAAGATTCACAAGGAAGACGCCGATTTGGTCATTCGTGTGAAACGCACGACGGATATTTTGAAAAAACTCGGCGAAAACAAACGCCCCGGACAGATATTGTGCGGGTTCAGCATGGAAACCGAAAACCATGTCGAACGCGCCGAGTTCAAGCTGAAAGACAAGAATGTCGATATGATCGTGTCGAATGACCTGACGAGCCCCGGCTGCGGATTCGCCGTCGACACGAACGGCGTCACGATTGTCACGGCTTCCGAAAAGATCGAGATCGGTGTTGCCGACAAGATCGACATTGCGGTAGAAATCATAAAGAAGCTGGGTACGCTGATAAGCTGATCCCCCGTCGTTGAACCCCATCCCTCGTTCCCCGTATGGAGCGTGGGAGAGAATTTGCTTGGGCTGGCTATGTATTTTGATAATGTGAGCGGCGGTGTGCATCCGCCTGAGAGAACCGAAGCGCATATTCACGCGATTTACAGAAAGATGTTTTCGCTCGTGAAGTCGATGCAGAAACCGGATGACATCGCGCGTGCTCTGATAGTCAGTTTTCAGGGGCTGTTTGGTGCCGATGGCGCAGTGCTTTGTCATATTTTTGACGACGGAGCGCGGTTCGTAGCGGCGATTGGATCGTTGTCGCACATGGAAAAAGCGGCTTTCGATCTGAATAAACCCGTCGTGAAGAAGTTTCTGATGGATCGGAAAGCTATCATTCTCAATCGACAGGGTTTGCGAGAGGAGTTCCTGTCGGTGACGCAGTATGCGCGGTTTGAGAACATGCTTTTATCGCCGATTGCCATTAACGGTATGCCCTACGGGCTGATAGCGCTCGTGTCGGATAAGGCAGATTATTTCGAGGCGCGGGATGCGGAACTGATTTATCAGCTTTCGGTATTTCTTTCGATGCTTTTGGAGAATCGTGCCTTTGAGCTGAGCGAGAATGAGCGGCGCCATTGCGAACGAGTTGGCAATATATGCCGTCAGATCGCGCCGGGGCTTCATTCGGCGACGATAGAACTCATCCAGACGTTTGCAAGTATGCGCAAGTCGTATGCGTCGCAGAAGTATAACCTGATGGCAGAGCCTTTGTCGGAAGCCGTGGGCAACATCGAGGCCATGGCCAAAAAGGTTCAGGATTTGCGGACGCTGGCGGATATTTGTCAGGACAAGGACATCAAATATTCGGGGATAGACCTGAAGAATGTGGTGGAAAACGTCATCGATTACAACCGATCGCAGATCGATGAAATTGCGCAGCTCAAGGTTTTGATTTCTGACGAACTGCCCTCGGTATATGGAGATTTTACCCTTATCTGGCAGGCGTTGCACGAGCTGATACAGAATGCGCTTCGTTCGATGTCCCGCAAGACGGACGGTGACAAGGTGTTGACGATTCACGTTTATCCGATGGCGAGTTCGGCGACGATAGAGATTCTGGACACGGGCGTGGGCATTGAACCGTCGGATGCGCAGCGGATATTTGAACCATTTTTCACGACGTGGGCTCCGTGTCGTGGGCTTGGCTTGCCCCGGGCAATGCTCAATACATTAAAGATGCATGGGGTGCTATATTACGATGCAAATCCTGGGGGTGGGGCGATATTCAGGATGAGTCTTCCGGACGAACTTCACGTGTCGCAGGCGGAAGTCTTTTGATCGATCTAAAGAATTGAGGTTTTGTTATGGCAAATATGCTCGATGCGTTGAAAAACGCGGGGTTGGCGAATGAGAAGAAAGTGAAGAAAGCTGAGAATGAGAAAAAGCAGCAGCTTCACAAGGAACTGAAAAGCGGGCGATCGCCGGTGACGGAATCGGTGACGGAGCCCGTGGTTGAAAAGGAAAAAGCGATTCAGAACGTGGAGCAGCAGATTCGCGACAGGCTTGCGGCTGCGTATCGCGGTGCGGCGTTGAACGATGTTTCCGGCAGGAAGCGGTTTTATTTTACGACGCTGGATCAGTGCATTGATTGCATGATGATTTCGGATGTAGCGGCCGCGCTTTTGGATCGCGGCAAATATGCGATCGTGGCGAACGAGACATTGGACGATTACATCATGGTTCGTCGTGCGGTGGCATTGACGATCGAGGCGATTGATAAAAAGCGTGTGATCGTGCTGAAGCGTCAGGAAACGTGAACAAGCGAGCCGTATGCGCCAATAGCGCATAGGCGAGCCACGCGCGGCGTATCGGCGGCACGCCGATAGCCGCGCACCAAAACGAATGTAGAGACGTTCTGTGGAACGTCTCTGGTGCGCGTATGCAATAGCGCACCGACGCGAGCCGTATGCGCCAATAGCGCATAGGCGAGCCCAAAAAAGGCTATTGAAATCAACTATTGTTTTGTAGATACAAGAATGATGGGCATTAATTTGTGTTATACTGCCATATCGTCGTGTTCTCCGAAAGGGGGGCGAAAATGACTTATGTAGAGGAGCAGTCATGACCACGCTCAGCTGGGAAGAAATCGAAGACCGCGCAGCAAATTTCAAAAAAATCTGGGAAAAACAAAGAGGTGCTGAGCGTCAGCAGGCACAAAACTTCATCCG
>JAZODZ010000445.1:0-1659 GCA_045597285.1 Myxococcota bacterium | reverse complement strand
TCTGCATGCTCTCAACGCGATCCGTATGTGTCTTGCGAAGCAAGTCGACATACGAAAGGTCGGTGTTGCCTTCAGATTTCGTTCTGAATTCATTCATGATGTTGTCAGCAATGACAGTCTTTGCCTCACTGGCTGACATCCCCCACTTCAAACCGTTGAGGTTTGCGCTCAGGCCGATAGCCTGTTTGGAAGCTTTTGCATTTTGAGAGGAAGGGGCTTTCTTCGGAGCTGCATCGGCATAATCCGAAACAAAGAGTGCAGAAGACCCGCAGGAGATAGCGAGCGCAATGGCAAGTATTGTCGAAAGATGCTTTTTCATATTTATTATCCTCCACAGAGTTAAGACTCACACCTGGAAAAACGGCCTTCGTCTTAGTATTACATGATTTCTTCTATAACCGCAAATCATCAGCCTGCTTTCTGCTCAATTTTTTCGAGCAGCTCACGAGCATAATTGGGATTGCCGTGCCGACTCGACACAAATTTTTTTAGCAGCTTGATTCCCTCATCAGAACCGAGCTTTGCTGCGGCCCATGCGGCCGCCACCCGTGTCGTCGGTTCTGACAAAAAACTGCGAGCATACTGGAGAAGTGCCGGAATTTCAGCAGTCGTCCCGTACTCTCCCAACGCCTGTATTGCGGCAAAAGAAAACCTGTCGTCCGTCAGATATTCGGACAAAGCCTTGGCCACGGTGGCACGTTCATCCACCGAACATAGGTGAATCCTAGTCAAGAGAATGTGAAACTTTTCCAACCACGATGCTTTTTCGGCAGCCTGAGCAAGCGCCTCCATCCCCCATTCGGGTTTTAATCGATCGACGGCCTGCACGGACACAATTCTCATATCCTCGTCAGCGCTCTTCAAAAACTCACGCACCAGGGCGAGATACTCTTCCGAATTCTCTTCCCGAAGCTCGGCAAGACAATAAGCCTGATAACGAACATCGGCATCCGTGTGCTTGAGACAGTTTCTGCAAAAAGCCTCAATTCCCTCGGGAAGTTCAGAACAACGCTGATAAATCACGAGAAGCGACTGACAGAGCGTTGCGTTTTTTACAGTATGTTCATCCGTTGCAACTTCTAAGAGAACTTTTTTCCAGTCCTCAGATGAAACAACCGATTCACTGCAAACGTCCAGAACGCTTTCACGAAGTTCCTTACAGTCAGAAGCCAAAAGCGCCATTGCTGCGCGAGCCTGGTTTTCTCCAGTCAAGCTTATAAAGCTATCCAATGCACGCCGCATCACAGACAATGAACTACTTTGCGCAGCAGTCTGATAATAGGCCACAGAAAACCCAGAACTATCCACACGCTCTTCTGACATTTAACACCTCGTTCAACAAAGCTTCGCGCAATCCAGATACAAAAAAAGACCGACATCCATGATGTCGGTCTCACAAGCGGAGGCAGAGGGATTCGAACCCCCGGAACGCGGAAACGTTCAACGGTTTTCAAGACCGCCGCTATCGACCACTCAGCCACACCTCCGAGACGGGCTTTTACGCATTTTGCCCGTCTCGGGCAAGTTTTTTTTCATTTTTTTGTAAATATTCGGTAACTCTATTTAGCCCCTAAAGGCGTTTCTTACGTACGTAATCCTATCGCTTCCGGCAGGAGGCTGAAGGCAGACGTCGGCTATCGAGCGTTGCCCCACGAGGGG
>JAZODZ010000444.1:0-8551 GCA_045597285.1 Myxococcota bacterium | reverse complement strand
TATTTCATACGCGTGGCCTTGCCCGGCTATTTCGCTCGCTATTTATATATGATATAAGGTGCTTATATTTTATATAAATTTATATATAAAAAGCAATTTTGCGAGCTCAATACGCCGTGCTTTTTTATATACGTTGCATTTCGCCATCGCATCCCATAAAGCCATGCCAGACAGACCAAAGCATTCCAACAACAATTCCAATGGCCGCTGTTCCAGACCGAACCATTCTTCCGACAATCGATCGCACCACTCCTTCGCGCCGTCATCCAGAGCCGCCAAATACAACGATCCGGACGCCTTCTTTGTCTGCGGCCTGCATCCGGTCGAAGAAGCCGTCACAGTTCTGCCAGACGACACGCTTCGTGCCTCGCGGCTCTATATCGCCGAAAGCCGCGAACAAAAGGAAATCGCCGACCTGCTCAAACTCTGCGAACAGAAAGGACTCGCTCCGGTACAGGCTTCGATGCAGGATTTGACGCGAAAAGCCGGTGAAACCCGGCACCAGGGCGTTCTGCTCGAACTCCCGAAGTTCAAATATACGGAATTGGACGACGTACTCGACCATCTGAGCCCGCAGCCGCTCATCCTCATTCTCGATCAGATTCAGGATCCGCACAATCTCGGCGCGATCATTCGCTCTGCGGCGGCGTTTGGAGCCGATGCAGTCGTCATTCCCCGGGATCGCGCCGCACAGATTACGGCCACGAGCCTCAAGACATCTGCCGGACAGGCTTACAAACTCCCAATCTGCCGCGTTTCGAACATCGCCCAGACGTTGCGGCAGCTCAAGGAACTCGATTTCAACGTCGTCGGTGCCGATATCGGCGGCTGCGTCGAATCCGAAATCGATTATCACCGCGCCACAGCTCTCGTCATGGGATCTGAAGGCGACGGGATGAGACGCCTCACGCGCACACTTTGCGATCAGATGGTTCGCATCGATCAGAATCCGGCTGTGGAATCACTCAATGTCAGCGTCGCCGCCGCGATTCTGCTCTATACCGCGTCAAAACAGAGAAAATTGAACTGGCACAGTTGAATCACCAAAATACACTGAATAGAATAGTATGTCGCCATAAATGGCAACAACGATATTTCTGTTGGAGATGAATCATGACACATAAATCTGTCGCTTTGTGTTCGGTTATTTTGGCTTGCGCTCTCGGCTGTTCAAGTGCGGTAGACAATACCCCGAATCATCATTCTCAATGTACATCGGACGTATGCAAAGACGCAAAGATACTGTTGAAATGTGATTCTTCCACAGGCTTTACGACAGAATCGATATGCCAGTATGGCTGCGACGGCGGTCAGTGCAAAACGAATGACAAATGCACGGCGGATATATGCAAAGATATTAATATATTATATAAATGCGATACAGCCACGGGCGTCAAGACCGAAACGCCGTGCCAGTATGGCTGCGACGGCGGCAAATGCAAAGCCAGTGCGGATGACAAATGCACGTCAAATGTCTGCAAAGATGATAAAGTATTATTGCTGTGCGACACAAACACGGGGGCTCAGACAGTAGCGCCGTGCCAGTATGGATGTGCCGACAACAAATGCAAAACACCGCCCGATGACAAATGCACAGCGGACGTCTGCAAAAACGCCGATATATTATTAAAATGCGACACTGCGTCGGGCGCTCAAACCGAAATGCCGTGCCAGTATGGCTGTGACGGCGGCAAATGCAAGGATAAACCCGCCGACACTCCTCTGGAAACGCTCGATATAGCACCTTCGCTGAAGGGCAAAACCGGCCAGGTCTTATACGATTATCTCGGCACGCGCCTCGTCGATGACGGCGTGAATTTCGCGGTTTATGCCAAACACGCAACGCGGGTTGAAGTCCTGATTTTCGACGATCCCGAAAGCGATCCGAAATACAGATTTCCGATGAAACAGGACGCGGAAAGCGGAATCTGGACGGTATTTGTCAAGGGAGCAGGCGTCGGGACGAAATACGGCTATATCGCGTTTGGCCCGAACTGGCCGTATCAGGAAGGATTTAAGCCGGGAACTGCGACAGGGCATATCTCTGACTGCGATTCAGAAGGAAATCGATATAATCCGAACAAATTATTGATCGATCCGTATGCACGGCGGCTCCATGCCGATTTTAAATTTGAACTCGGCAGCCCCCTGAGCGGCCAGGGACGCGATGAATGCGACTGGAAAGCCGCGCCGAAATCGATCGTGACGCACAGCGAATACACTTGGAGTGAGGCCGAAACGAAGTGGCGCGAGAACCGCAAAAAGGGCGATGGCTTTGCCGGTCACGGTGCAAACGAATTGATTATTTATGAAGTACATCCGAAAGGATTTACACAGAACGCGAACGATCTCGATGCCTCTTTGCGCGGGACATGGCAGGGAATCGGCGAAAAGGCGCAATATCTGGCCGATCTCGGCATTACGGCCGTAGAACTCCTGCCCGTGGCTGAAAAAAATACCGACGGCACGTATTGGGGATATGATTCCATCGCCTATTTTGCCCCGGAAATGTCTTATGCCACGAAAGCCCACCAGGCACAGGACAACGGCGTCATCGACGAGTTCAAGGCGATGGTCGACAAACTGCACCAGGCAGGCATCGAAGTGATTCTCGATGTCGTCCTGGGGCAGACTGGCGAAAGCGGATTTTGGCCCGAAAAACTGATCGGGAGCAACTACGCCTACCCCAACATCAAGGGGGCATCGGATAATACGGCACTTGCGCTTTATTCATTCCGGGGACTCGACAACAAATCGTATTATCATCTCGTCAAGGGCGAAGGTGCCGGCACCGAGAATTTGTATTACCTGAATCAGACGGGGGTGGGCAATCAGACGCGGGCGAATGCCCTACCCTTCCGCCGCCTAATTATGGACAACCTCCACTACTGGGCAGAAGAAATGCACGTGGATGGGTTCCGCGTCGATCTGGCGTCCATATTGGGGGTTCTCGATGAACAAATCACGCAGGATGGCGACACGAAGAATTTCGACAATGGCTACTGGATGAGCAATGTCAACAAAACCGTCCTTCAGGATATGATCGATGACGATCGGCTGGCGGCATATCATACGAGAATTATTGCCGAACCGTGGTCGATGTCTCAATTCGTGATCGGTGGATTTCCCAAATCGAACAAAGCCGGCTGGTACGAATGGAACGGACGGTTTCGCGATATCATCAAATCCCTCGTGAACGACGATCAGACGACGTTGTCGAGAAGCGACACCGTCCCGCCGGATTGGGCTGAGAACTTTAATATTGGAAATGCCTTTACCGGTTCTTCCGTCTTGTTTGGAGACGACGGGCGCAAGCCATATCATTCCATCAATTACCTGACTTCACACGACGGCTTTACCATCTACGATTTGATGTCGTATTGGGACAAACATAACGGATGCAGCAAGATCAATCCGGTTTGCTGTGAAAATGCCAGTATGGAATTTTGCAAATTGCAAAGTGGTTCGACCGACAACCGTTCGAGGAACTGGTGCCAGAAGGATTGTGTCGACGATGTATGCAATGAGAATATCGATGCCGAAGGCAAATGCAAAGACGCCGATCACGAGAATCTCAAACGCCAGATGATACGCAATATCATGGCACTGATGATATTGAGTCACGGCACGCCGATGATTCTCGGCGGCGATGAATATATGCGGACGCAGTTTGGCAATAACGACGCATTCTCGAACGGTTCGGACAACGAATGGAACTGGTTCCGCTGGGATGACTGGAAATCGAGTGCGGAACGCGTGAGAATGCACGATTACGTTCGCGATTTGATCAAACTGCGCAAACAGTATCAAACGCATTTGAGCCCAACGGATTATAATTATTCTTTCCAGTGGATGAATCCAGTCGGAGTGGCCGATGATTCAGCAGTATGGAACGGCAAAAGCATCGGCATGTACTATCCCAAAAATGGGAACACGCCTTCGTTGTTCGTGCTCATCAACATGGAGCCAGAGACAGATCGCGAATTCCAGTTGCCAGAGCAGGGCGAATGGAATGTCCTGATGGATACTCAGGCCTATTTTGAACAGGATAACGGCAAAAACATTTGGTTTGATGGCAGCCGTAAAGTCACGAACAGTTATGGCGTCAAGGCGCGTTCGATCGTCGTGATAGCGAAATAGACAATCCTATGCGGTTCTGAATCCAGTCGACTCAGAACCGCATAATAGACTGTCAGAATGGAGATTAGATATGTTTATTCAGAATATGTTTCGCGAAGATATCAACCGGAAGATCAACGGCGTTATCAAAGTAGATCAGGATGCGGAAAACGTCATTGAACAAGAGGTTCGCGAATACGTTATTACCAAAGAACTGAAAAAACACTATATCTCCTTTTTTAGCAGTTATGCGTCATCATTTGATGAACCGACGGCCGATATCGGTGTCTGGATATCAGGGTTTTATGGAAGCGGTAAATCACATTTTCTAAAAATGCTATCCTATATTCTCGAGAACCGCGAAGTGAATGGCATAAAGACGGTTGAACGATTTCGCGAAAAATTTGAGGACGATTCGACGACATTCAGATTAATTGATAAAGCGACCAGGGCAGAGACGAAAACGATTCTGTTCAATATTGATATTGAAGGATCGCTTATAAAAGATGACACCGCTGTTTTGCGCGTGATGGCTAAAGTTTTTTATAACCATCTTGGGTTTTATGGCGAGGATTTGAAAGTCGCCATGCTTGAAAAGTACGTCGATCAGTGCGGCAAAACAGAGGAATTCAGGCGTGTATTCGAGCAACACAAGGGCATGCCATGGATTGAACTGCGCAATGCGTATGCCTATAACGGCAAAGCTGTTGTTGCCACGCTGATGGATGTTCTCGACATGAGCAAAACGGATGCGCAGGCATGGCTTAAAGATGAATCAGCGGTCAATTATAGTATTGCACAACTCGTCAATGATATAAAAGATTATGTGAATAGCAAACCGGATGATTTCAGACTCTTGTTTATGATCGATGAAGTCGGTCAATATATTGGTGAGAATACGGGCTTACTGCTCAATTTGCAGTCGATTGTGGAAAAGCTGGGTAGCGAATGCCAGGGCAAAGTATGGGTAATGTGCACAGGGCAGGAAGCAATCGACGAAATAGTCAAGGCGCGGTCGGATGAGTTTTCCCGCATTCAGGCAAGGTTTAAAACGCGTTTATCGCTGACTTCGTCATCCATCGATGAAGTCATCCAGAAACGAATATTGCGAAAAACAAAAGAGGCCGAGAATGAGCTCATATCGTTATATCACGATAACGCTTCCGTACTCCGAAATTTATTTACTTTTTCGAATTCAACACGAGACATCAAGGGTTTTTCGGGCCTCCAATCGTTTTATATCAACTTTCCGTTCGTTCCCTATCAATTTATCATCATGCAAAAAGTATTTGCCGAAATACGCAAGCATGAAAACACAGGCAAGCATTTTTCCGGCGGTGAACGCACGATGCTTTCTGGATTTCAGGAAGTTGCGCAGGCACTGTGCCAGGCCAATAAGGATGAATATGCACTCGCGCCGCTTTATCTCTTTTATGATACGATTCATAACTTTTTAGACGGATCAATTCGCAGCGTGATCGAGCGATGCCAGAATGCTGCCGATGCCGACGAAGGCATTGAAACGTATGATGTTCACGTGCTCAAACTATTATACCTGATTCGCTATGTGGATGACATTCGATCCTCGCTGGACAACATCGTCATTCTGATGGCGGATGACATACGAACGGATAAAATTGCGCTTCGCGACAAAATTCAAAAGTCACTCGATCGCCTGCTGAGTCAAAATTATATCAGCCATTCCGGGTATTGTTATAGTTTTCTTACAGACGAAGAGCAGAATATACAAAGAGAGATTAAAAACACACCAGTGGATTCAGCCTCCATCGTAGAACGCATCTCACAAATCCTGTTTGGAGAAATATATCAGGCAAAAAAAATCAGATATCACAACAAGTATGAGTTTAATTTCGATAAGCGAGTCGATAGTATTGACAAGACAGGGAATAATATGGCGCTTCACTTTTTGACGAGTGCCACGGATAAATCCCAAAAGAATGATATACAACTCATGGTAGCATCCAAAAAACAGGCGCTGGTCGTTTTGGATGAACAATACGGATACGATTGTTATGAAGCGATTGAACGTGCACTGAAGATCCGAAAGTTTACAAAGCAATATAATGTGGCACAGTTGCCGAAATCGATTCAGGATATTATTAAATCGCAGAATGATGATGCGAACAGTTTTGAACTTGCCGCCACGGAAACACTTAAAAAATCGATTGAAAACGCTCGATTCTTCATCAATGGCGAGCGCCAGACGATGAAAGGCAGTGATATCAAGACCAAACTCGATCAGGCTTTGGAATATCTCGTTGCACACGTTTATAGTGATCTCGAACTCATCGATACAAACTTTGAAAATAATAAAGACATTGCAGAAATATTGAATGGACATATACAGCCCAATTTGAAAGGCAATATCCCAAATGCAGCCGCAGTCGCGAAAATCGAAGAATATCTCAATATGC
Source organism: Myxococcota bacterium (assembly GCA_045597285.1). GTDB lineage: Bacteria > Myxococcota_A > Bradymonadia > UBA4248 > UBA4248 > UBA4248. The sequence continues at coordinate 1,997 of JAZODZ010000444.1, read as the reverse complement.
AATATATGAGAAAGATTCCGACATCCATGCATGATATTCAAAGCCGGTATCAGGGCATCCCGTATGGATGGCGTGCAATCGATATCGCAGCCGTCGTGGCACAGCTGATTCGCGATCAGAAAATCACTGTAAAACACGCCGGGCTGACGATCACTCCCGATCATGCGGAACTCATCAATTACTTGCGAAAGAAAACAGAAATCGCCAAGACGATAATCGAAAAAAGACAGAGCATTGCGGCCTCCAGCATGAAGCAGGCCAAAGCATTTTTGCAGGATTATCTCGATGTGATGGATGTTCCCGATGATGAAGACGGACTCGTAAAATTTGTCGCGGAACAGCTCGAGATGCAAAGAAATCATTATTCTGAGCTTTTGCAGCGATATACAGCGCACCCCTATCCCGATAAAGAACTCATCCAAAGGTCGTTGCAGCTCATCACAGATGTTCTGAACAACCAGAATGATCATATCGCGTTCATTACAACCGTCCTCAAGGCTGGCGATAATTTGCTCGACAACAAAGATGATATGCAAAATGTCGAATCATTCTTTAAAAATCAGGTACAGGTGTTTGATTCCGCACTCGCGCTGCTCGACAAAGTTCGCGATGAACAAGATTATCTCGATAAGGATGAAACCATCCGCGATGCTCAGGAACGCATCCGACAGATCACGGGGAAACAGCCGAAGTTTAATTATCGTCGCATTCCCGAACTCAATGATTTGATGCGGAAAATCACAGATAGGCACACCCAGCTACTACTTGCAAAACGGGAAGAATTGAACAGTCTTATCACGCAATGCCAAAAGGCTATTCACGAAGTTCCCCCACAATCGCCCAATACAAAGCCGATTCTCGATGAAACCGATCATTTCTATACTGAAATGACAAAACGCGTCTACTCACTAGAAAACCTCGCCCTCCTCGATGCACTAAAACCCATGATCTTCACGCAGAAAGACAGGTATGAAAGCCAAATCGAGGAGCTACTTAAAACAAAACCCAAAAAGCCTACGACGAAAAAAGATAAGAAAACACTTTCAGAGTCATCGTGTGATGTTAAAACCACACATCCTACGTATGCACGTCAGGTAATATTCCCTGTAGTACGGCTCAATAATGAAAATGATGTCGAAGATTATATCGATAAAATTCGCGAAAAGCTTTTGAGCAGGCTCAAGGACGGAGCGTTTGAGATTAATTAGGGGTAGGGTTACGGCAAGCGATGAATAAATCCAATAGCTTAATGTCATAGGAGACGCAGTCATGCTTCACATATTTTTTGGCGATATGCCAAATGCCATCTTCAACACGTCAGTTTTCTTCAAAAATGATTACGAGGATGAATGGATTGTCGATCCATTTGTAAAGGAAATGATTCGTGATGTGGATCATTCCGAAGTTCTTGACAGTGGGGTGATTGACAGTCCGGTACTTGGCAAAATACCACCAGTAAGCTTGTCAGGTGGCGTCAAAACACTCATTCTTGTGCGCTTTGAGCCCCATAAAGTATTCAATGCGTCCACTTGTGGCGATAACTGTGCAAAGTGGTTGCTAAAAATCGCAGAAACGGAAGACCGCACTATTAATCTACGGCATATCATGGAGTTTGGAATAGAGGAGTTTCAAATTTACATTGAGAATACAGGTACAATTGTTCGTTCCATGAAAGAGCTCGTTTCAACAGCTGTAGATTATGTATAAAGGAGCGACAGAATGAAAGGGATTCATCGCATCATTGTTCAGAATAAGCGAGTAAGATATGATTTTGAACTTCGCAGAAATATCACTGTTGTCAGAGGAGACAGCGCAACAGGAAAAACAACCCTGATTGAAATGATTCAAGAATACGCCAATAACGGAGCCAGCAGTTCAATTGAACTGATATGCGATAAGGCCTGCTTCATTCTGGACGGTTCAACATGGCAGGGACAGCTGGCTGTGATGAAAGACAGTATTGTTTTTATCGATGAAGGTAATTCCTTTATCTTGAC
>JAZODZ010000443.1:0-8802 GCA_045597285.1 Myxococcota bacterium | reverse complement strand
CCCGAACCACTGGGGCCGGTAATAAAGACCGTGCGAGGTCCGAGACTCATGATTTCGATCTGCCGGCGAACCTGCTGAATGCGAGGAGAGGAGCCCCAGAAATACCCGAGTTCTATCGGCGCTTCAAGCCCGAGGCGTATGACGCTTTCAACGCGCGAAGCCAACGCGTCCAGGCTGTCTTCATCGTCGACGAACTGAAGCCCTTCAAGCCCTTCCAGAAGGCTCGCCGCGCCATCGGGAAGCCGGCTCCGCGATGTCATCAGGATGATCGGGATCTGCCGGAATTCGGGCATTTTCCGCAATTGACGCGCAATAATCAGACCCTGAAGCGCCTTCACATGATCCTCGCGATTCAAAGAAGGCATTTCGGGAAGCCAGACGAGCTCGTCGCCGCTCAGATCATCAAAGCGAACATCCATCAAAAGCGCATCGACTTTGCGATGCTGTTCACGTGCCATCATCAGGCCGCGAACGACATCGCCATACGTCCTCGCACGGCGGTGCGTACACGTCTCGCGTTCAGAACACTCACAACATTCCAGTGTTCGCCCGCACAACGTCGCCCAGGTAAACCGCTTCTGAAACGTCGGATGTGCCTGGAGCCTGTCTATCGAGATGAGATGATCATCGACGACCAGAAGGCGCTTTTTCCCATTCGAATCAGAGGCGATTTCCACATCGCAAGACTCGGATGTCGGTTGATTTCCATCATCCGAATCTGTTGAAATTCCTGGAGTTTGTGAATTATTTTCTATGGGCTTCGAGAACTGAAAGAAATCGAAAGCAGCCTGTTCATCCTCATTGCCAGCTGCATCGAGTGACTGACACGCCGATTCGAAATCGTGCACGGCCTGTACGGCATTCTTCAGATCATCGATAAAATCAGCCGGCAAAACACCGCCGTTTATCCGAAGTTTCTGAAATAGCGTTTCGCGCTTTGCAATGACGGCACACGCCGATTCGATATTCTTAACGCAAGTCTCGAGTTCGGGACACCAGCCAACGTCATGTCGGAGTTTATACCCCCAAACGGCACCGAGCCGGCTCAGGCCTGTCGCGGAATCGAATAGACGCCGATACAGAACGCGTACCTCGTCCGTAGTCAAAACCCTGTCAGGTTCGGGGATATCGAGATGTTTGATGAGATCGTGGCGAACGCGCCGCGCCATTTCTGACGGTACCATGGACATCTTTCCTGGAAATATGCGATTTTCCGAAATCTGTTTTTATATGCAATTCAAATAGTTAAGGCCAAAGGCCAAAACCGTATCCTTAAAAGCATTTAGCATATCAAGCGCACATGTGGTACAATGCTTGCGGTTTTTTACTGGCATGACACTGAAACAATGGCATTACTGTGATAAAAAAATCGCTTAAAATTACTGCAATGACTCTGGCTTTAATGTGCGCAGGCACTTCTGCCTCGGCTGAGCCAGACCTTCTTTGTGAATCTGGAAGCGGCATTTGGAATACTGCAGCCCAAACGCTCGAACTCGACGGCGTATTATGCGCAAACTCGAGCAACGTTCACGACTTTTATCGTCTAAACTTCATCGCACAGACTGGCAAATTTGCGCCCTCCATTCCCAACATTAACGGGGAGCTCCGCTACCTGTTTGCGTCGCCGCAAGTTATATTTTACGCTGATGATTCAACTGTTTACGCACTAGAACGTGAACATTTTCGAGTAATTTGGCACATGCCGTGGCAGAACGCAAAACGGCTTCCGGTCGATACATTGGATGCCGGGCATTTTGCGCTTTGGTCAAAAACAGACTCGGGTTCGGAGATACATCTGCTGAGAGCTGGCACCACAATCACGGAAGAAATGAGCGCACAACTCGGCGCAGAACCGCCGCTGCAGGTCGAATGGCAGGAAAAGAGACTCGTCATTATCGAAAAAGACAAGCTCACCTACTGGCCGCGTCCGGGCATTCCCCTTCCGACCGATCCCGCCGACCCGACATCGCAGCCTGTCACCCCCGACAGCTGGAAATACCCGCCATTCGTGGTTTCGCTCGATCCGGAACTCACCGAGGGGATGTATGAACTCGATCCAAACGGGCTCATGCTTCTCAACCGGCCAGCCAAAAAACTCACCTACTACCGATTCAACAACCACTCGTGGATTCCAGCCAGAATCAATGCGACGGCATCCATTCATGCCCTTGGACACGGCACCAAATATGCGATGGCCGTCACCATCGACATGAACACGGTCCGCGTCGTCGCAAGACTCGGCATGTTCCTTCAGAATCGGTTCGAGGCCAAATACTGGAAACTTCCATCGGCATCCGACAACATCACAGTCATTGGTCAGGATGATATCGCTGCACTCGACGGCGGCTCCGACAACCGCGTCCAAACCTTCGACATCACCGAAATGACTTGGAAAAGGCTGGCACTCATTGATTTTTCCTCGCCAGGGCGCATCTCCGAACTCCTCAACGATGAGCTCATCACGATTCATCCGACGGATTCCGCCGCCATCAATATCTGGAATGCCAGGACAGGTGCGAAGATTTCATCCATTTCCGCAGAAAAACTCACCGCACTCAATTTCGGTCCGGTCAAATCCGTCCAGTCCATACCAAACCTCAAGCGCTATAAACTCATCACATCGCAGACCGAACAATTCGTCATCTACGATGCGGCAAACGATACCCTGTCGACGCCTCTGCCTTTTGTAAAAGTGCCGTGGTCTTCGCTTCCGGAAGCGATCGAAATCCTGCCTGAAGCCATGATCGTGCATTCAGACAGCACCGCCCCGGGACAATGGGACATCTATCCGGCAGACGCCAGCAAAGCCGTCGAACACAAATCCATCGAGAGCTTCAAAACGCCGTCTTCTTTTGGCGAACTCCAATCCGCCAAAGAAAAGTGGTACGGCTATTGTCTGAACAATGACGACTGTTTCACACCCGCGATTAACGCACCGATTCAGCCGCGCAAATCGCCATCATTTGTGTCTCAGGATGCACCGCCCTCTCATGCGCCATCTCCGCTTTCATGGATTCTGTGTGCCCTAGCGCTCTTTGCCATGTTCGCGGTCATGCTCTGGCGACACGGTTTCGGACGTAAATCCCTTCTCGTTGCCACACTCGTCAATGATGAGGACGGGCTCGCACAAACGGATATCTTCGATTCCAAAAACAGGCGCTATATTACCGATCGAGACGATCGATTTTTCCTGGCACCGCACATCTTTTCGAGGCCTATTTTCCGGGTTCTGCTCAGCACCTTGCTCGGACCGGCCATCGGCATAGCAGTCGCCGCGCCTTTCTTCTATGACGACACTTTTCTGACGTTCCTCTCGTGGGTACTCGTCATGGGAATGCCGATTTCGGCTGTCACATGGATTGCGACATCGTGGACATACTGGAACCGCTATTACCTGCTGCGATTCGGAAGCCTGACCGAGGGCAAATGGCTTAACTGCGCTCAGACCAATCCTTCGATTGTCTACGAACCGGTTGCAGGAAAGACTTACGAACTGTCCAAGCGTCAGTGGAGCCGCGTCGATTTCGTCCCGATGGTTCTCTTCGATCCGGCTCGTCCAAACTTTGCCATCCAATATACCGGCATCGTCACGCATACGTCCGAACAACACGGCGACCTCAAGGCCCCTCCAAAGGCGGCATGTGCTTTCGACGCCTTCCGTTTGGCGATTGTACTCTTCCTTTTGGCGGGAACGCTTATTCTCACGCAGTTCCTCTTCCATCATGCCTATCCGAACCCACTGAGCGCCTGGAAACTCGCCTCGATCGCGCGTGACGTGCCCCCCGATACGGAAGACCTCACGTTCACAACGGCCTGCCTAAGCGAATGCAATGAAGAAGACAGCGCGTGTTACGCCCAATGCCACCAGCGGCAGCTACGGCTCATTCTCGAAGAAGCCGGCGTCGCCATGGAATATGATCCCATTACTACGAGCCGCGAGTTCCTCGATTCGTATCGACAGGAAATCGCCAAAGCTCGCGAGATCGCGCTCGAACACACCGAACTGTCGTGCAGTGAACGCGAAGAACAGCTCGCCGCCATAAGCCTGTGGCCCGATGAAATCAATAATGCTTTCTGGCGTATTTACGCGAATTCGAGCACGTTTGATTCAGCCGGGCTTGAAGAGATTTATCAGGCCATGACAAACGATGCACATACGCTCAAAGCGCTCTGCGACAGCGATACATCGTGTGTCCATTCCGGCAAAACCTGTCCCGAGCCTCCCAATTGCCCGGGCAGCATTACGGCGCTGAAAAATCGAATTTGCGCACTCCAGAACGCGCTCGTCATTCCCAATATCCACGAAAATGGATTCGATATGGATGTCGTCGAGGAAAAGATGGAGGAGGCCGAAGAAAACAGCGAAGACGTTGTTGAATTCACTCCACCCGACGAGAATCAGGAAATGCCATAAAAAAAGAGCGCTGTCATCAGCGCTCTTTTTTTGGGTCCTGTTGAGTGTGGATAGAAAAAACGCGGGGAGCATCTGATATGCTCACATGACCATAACGTAAGCAAACCACAACAATTCCCCAAAAAGAAGTGTTGTCAAAATTGCTCGCTTGCATTACTCATTCCCGTGTTTTTTGCGGGGCTGGATGAATGCTTGAACTGAACGAATCGAAACTCTTATTTCAACCGAAACGCCGAAAGCGCGGCATCCCACCATGGGGCATTGCGGCCATCTTTATCGTCGGCGTCATCCTGATCATCGTTGCCGTGTCCGGCAATGACGATGCGGAAGAACCCGATCTGCCGGATTCTGTCAAAATCGCGCACCACGTCTCATCCATGCCCGAGGGCGAGGATTTTGCGCCGGACGAAGAAACCGAGAACGTACAGGTCGACGCGCCGGATGCGCCGGTTATGCCAGATACATCGGATGGCGTGCGACATCAGCTTAAACCCGCAGATCCAGCTAAAAAAGACGACTCGCCAAAAAACGCAAAAGACTCGGATGCCCCACAAGCAAAACTCGACAGTGCCGAATCCGAAAAAGCCTCTTCATCGCAAACCGCGATGGTCAACTTTGCCAAACTCCCGGTCAAATCCGGCGCGACCGCCCCGCAACTCGGCAAATACGCCATCGTCGAAAAGCCGCTCAAATACGACGAAAGTGCGACACCGGAACAAATCATGGCCGCGCAGTCCAAGACATACGTCGTCGTTTCGGGCGACATTCTCGGGCGAATCGCGCAAAAACACGGCTGCTCCATCGCCCAGATTCAGAAAGCAAACCGGATGACCAACGACCAGATCAAGATTGGTCAAAAACTCCTCATTCCGCCGTGCAAATCAACCTCTCTCGACGAAATCGTCCCTGTCGCCATCCAGCAGGATGCCCAGTCTCCCGACGCTCCCGCCCCAGCTCCATCCGCGCCTCGCGGCAAATGGTGGAAACGCTCCGCCGTCAACACGACCGAGCTTCCCAAGCTCATGGCCGCCGAAGGTTTCCAGCCCCCAAAGAAATTCATGGCCTTTATCATCGAGCTCACATTCGATGACACGCGCCAGGTCGTGACCCGCGAACGTGCATTCGACTATCGCGGCACATCGTCGCAAAACAGCGGCTGGAATCCCGCTTCGGCCGTCAAAATCTTCGCCGCCATCGCCGCACTCAAACGCATCGACGAACTAGGCTTCTCATCGAAGGCAAAAGTCACGTTCAACGGCAGCAAGCCTTACACCTCGACAGTCGGCGCACTCATCGAAGCCGCGATTATTCAGAGCGACAACATCGCCTACAACCGCGTCGTGCAGCTCGCCTCTTTCGACAAGCTCCACAAAGAAATACTCACCGCCAATTACGGCATCACGCAGACCGCGCTCAACCGCGGCTATCAGCTCTCGACATGGCAGGGCATGGGCGAAAATGCCTCGTTCCGCGTCGCTCCCGCCATCACGATCACCGAAGGCAAAAAAACGACGAAACTCCCCGCCTACAACGTCAAAACGCCCAGCGTATGCAGTTCCACGGCGTGCACATCCCTTCAAGATCTCGCCGAATCCACGCGCCGCCTCATGTTGCAGGAGCAGCTTCCCGCCAGCGAATCGTTCAATCTCAAGCGCGAGGATTTGCTCGTACTCCGACGGGCAATGCGTAGCCCCGATCGAACGCGAGGCCGCGAGATGGTCGACCGCTTCGCCGCCGTTTTCAAGGACAATCGCGTCAAATTCTACTCAAAACCCGGTTTCTCCGAAGACTGGTTCACCGACAATGTCTACATCTTCGATCCGCGCTACAATCAGGCATGGATCGTCGTCATGAGCGGCTATCCGGGCCGGAGTTCGCTCAACAGTGCCGCCACGGCGATTGCAAAAATCATCAGTTCCGGCAAATTACGCAAAATCCCTTGACCGCTTTCTTTCGGCGCGGCTATTGGCGTTCAATCCCAATGAAATCCACGATTTCCCGATACCATTCTCAGCTATCACGATTCATCCGGACACTGGATTTTTCAGGGATTTGAACACCAATACGCCGCTTGGGCGGCGCTATTGCATACGCGCCGCCCCCCTTTTTCTTTTTTTTACACGCACTGAACTCAATTCCAACAAACCTCAATTCTCCAAATACATCACAAGGAACTTACATGATTAACCTGATTCTCAGCATACTCGCCGGTGCCGCCGGCTGGGGGCTTTCATTGCTCATCTTCGAGTCCGTCTGGGCCGGAATCATCCCCTTCTTCATCTTCTTCATCGTGGCCATGATCGTCCTCAATCGAATCACGTCCAAAAAGGTCATGCCCATCTTCAAAAATGCCCAGGAAATGGCGATGAACCTTCAGACGCTCCCCACGATGCAGGCCCGGATCAACCTGCTCGACAAAATCGTCGAAGAGTTCAAAAAAGCTTACAAATATAAGAATTATCAGCTCTTCCTCGAACAGCAGATCAACTCGCAGATCGGCCCCATCTACTACGCGCAGAAAAAATTCGACGAAGCCGAGCCCTATCTCGCCAAATCGTTCATTCAGAACTGGCAGGCCCAGACGATGTACGCCTGTGTTCTGTTCAAGAAAAAGAAATTTGACGCCATGAAAATCCAGTTTGAAAAAACGCTCAAACTGACCCGAAAAGAGCCGCTTATCTGGAACATGTACGCATGGTGCCTGTTGGAAAACAAAGAAAAAGACGCCGCGCTGGAAGTCCTCAATCGCGGCAAACTCAACTGCCCCAGCGATAAGATTACGCTCGAGAACGTCGATCTCATCAAGAATAAGGGCAAGATCAAAATGAAAGACTTCAAGGAACAGTGGTACCAGTTCATGCTCGAGGACATGCCGGCAGCCCAGATGCCACGGAACAGTCAGCAACTCGATCCATTCCAGAAAGAACTTCTCGACCGGTATTCGAGAATGCACGCCAAGTAACGAGGCCCCATTGGAGTGCGCCTGGCGTATTGAGCTGTAAAGTTATTTTTATCGAATTAATCCTCATAATAAGGTACAACTCATTGATAGTATTCAATTTTTTGCGAAATAGCCAGGCGCAATAAAGGCCGTATCGCCGCAAGGCGATAGGCCGTTGCCGTTTGCCCCAACAAAAAAAGCGCCGCGCGTATGCAATAGCGCGGCGAGCACGCCGTATGTCAATAGGCGTGCCACAAACCCAGCACAAACGCCATGCCCCAGACACCGCTTCCATGCTTTGAACGAAAAATTGGAGAGCCGGCCCAGACGACAGCCCGGATTACGCGAGTCCGCTTCGTCAATCCCGAAAACTCCTACGCGATTCTCGATGCCGTGACGCGCCGGAACATCGCCTTTACGATGGTCGGCACGCTCGCCGCGTTCAAAGTCGACGACGAAGTGCGCGTGCGAGGAACGTGGGTCGATTCCAAATATGGCGTGCAGCTCAAAGTCGAGCACTGCGAAATCGCGCTCCCGACTTCGAGTGTCGGCATGGCGCGTTATCTCGCTTCGGAAATCCCCGGCATCGGCCTCAAACGCGCCGAGAGAATCATCGAGAAATTTGGCGAAAGTACGTTCGACGTGCTCGACAACGAACCGAAACGACTCCTCGAAATCAAGGGGATTTCGCCGAAACAGCTCAAGATTATCACCGAAGCCTGGGAAGAAAAGCAGGGCAACCGGCAGATTTTCGTCTACCTGCAAGGGCACGGCCTTTCTTTCGACCTTTCGGCCAAACTCATTGGCATTTACGGGAAAAAAATCATTCCGATTCTGAACCAGCAGCCGTATCTGCTGTCGAAGGAAGTCAACGGGATCGGGTTCAAACGCGCCGACCAGATTGCCGCGCAGATGGGCATTGCGCCCGACAACCCGATGCGGATCGAAGCCGGCATTGATTACGCGCTCTATGACGCGGAAACGAACGAGGGGCACTGCTATCTGCCGTTGCCGATACTCATCGAGTCCGCGGCACGGCTGCTCCAGATCGATCCGGACAAAATCATGCCGCACATCGACGCCCTCATTTCGCGGCGTTCCATACGAACGGACACGAACGAAACGGGCGAAACGCTCGTCTACCGCGCCTTCATGTGGAATCTCGAACACGCGGCTGCGCACGAAATTGCCCGCATGATCAATGCCTCGTCGCATCAGAAGCCGACCGAAGAAGACGTCTCGCGGATTCGGCGCATCGAGACAAAACTCGGTCTCGAACTCGCGCCGTCCCAGCGAGATGCGGTAATCACGGGGCTTGCCGAGAAGTTCATGGTGATAACGGGGGGGCCGGGCACCGGCAAAACGACGCTCGTGCGCGTCTTTGTCGCCGCCGCGCAGGAACAGGACACGCCCGTATTTCTCGCCGCGCCCACCGGCCGTGCCGCCA
>JAZODZ010000442.1:0-10412 GCA_045597285.1 Myxococcota bacterium | reverse complement strand
TGAACTATCTTCATGGCGAGCATCTTGGCATTCTCGAAACGGACAGAAGGGCGGTTTTTGATGTCTATTGTGAAACCGAATCGGGGAAGAAAATCATCGTCGAAATGCAGAATTCCTATCAACAGTTTTATAAAGATCGATCTATTTATTACGCATCCATACCCATTCATGAACAGGGCTTGAGAGGCTCATGGAACTTTGAATTGAATGCGGTCTATGTCGTGTCGATTATGAATTTTTCTTTTGGCGTAGATCGTTTGCAATCTGACGACGGTAATGTCTCAACAACAGATCTGAATCAGTATTACCATACACGCGTGATGCTAATGGATACGCGTCAGAAAACGATATTTTCCGATAAATTGACGTTACTATTTTTGGAAACCAGGAAATTCAATAAAACCGAAGATGAACTCCAAACCCAACTCGACAAATGGATGTATCTATTAAAGAATATATCCGATATGATGGAACAGCCCAAAACTATTTTTGAACCGATATTTTTACAATTTATGGAACAGGCTGAAATCGCACGGTTTTCGCCACAAGAACGACGTGGCTACGATGCGAGTATGATGGCATATCGCGATGTGCAGAACTGTGTGGATACAGCGCGAAATGATGGAAAGAAAGATGGCAAGACAGAGGATCTCGTCAATTTGATGAATAGTTTAAATCTTACCATGAAACAGGCACTGCAAGCGCTAAAAATCCCCGAATCCGAATGGGATGAGTACCGGCACTTTGTGGTGCGCCATGTCGCTTGACTACTGAATCTATTTTGACACGACAGAAACTCAGTTAGGGAACAGTTGCCCATTTTAGTCTCAGTACGCCCATCTTGTGTTTCCATCGAGGCGGTTTGGGATATAATCCAAAAAGTTCGGTGCGCGTATGCAATAGCGCACCGGCGCAGGCGTATGCAATAGCCTGCGCACACCTAAAAAATAACGGAGAAAACCATTGAATCATATCGAACAGGGATTGAAGAATATGGGGGCGGTATGGCAGGGAGACCTTCCGAATGCCGCCAATGTCGTCGATGACACACGCGAAATGACTGCAGGAGACTATTTTGTCCTTCGGCAGGGGGCCGCGCCGCTCACGTCGGAACAGGCAGGACGCTTTATTAAACAGGCAGAGGATGCCAGGGCCGCCGCCGTCATCGCTGATCCGGATATCGCGATCCAGACCGCGCTGCCACTCGTTCGGCTTCGCGAACCGCACCGCAGGCTCGGCGAAATCGCACGGATTTTTTACGGGGAACCTTCGCACGAGATGAAAGTCATCGCCGTCACGGGCACCAATGGCAAGACGACGACGACATACCTCATCGAAAGCCTTGCCGAGGCCATGGGAATCAAGGTCGGCGTACTCGGCACGATTTCGCACCGCTATCCCGGATACGAGGAGCCGTCCGCCAACACCACGCCGGGCACGCTCAAACTTTACCGCCTGATGCGCGGCATGGTCAGCGCCGGCTGTGAGATCGTCGCGATGGAAGTTTCGAGCCACGGCATCATGCAGGGAAGGATCGACGGCGTGGCCTTCGATGCCGCCATCTGGAACAACCTCGGCACCGACCACCTCGATTTCCACATCACGCGGGAAAACTACGCGCTTGCCAAACAGCGCCTCTTCGACCACTACCTCGCCGAGAGCTACGAAGCCGGCAAACGTCCGACCGCCATCGGCAATGCAGACGACGACGAAGTCATGGCACACATCATGGCCGCAAATCCCCAAAACTGGGGCGGCCGCGTCATGTCATTTTCCATTTCGGGGAAAGAAGCTTCCCTCGAAATGCGCGATATCCACTGGGAAAATGGAGCGTGGATAATGGATGTTCGCCACGATGGACAAACCACGCACGCGATGCTTCCGCTCGTTGGACAATACAATGCGGCAAATGCCGCAGGCGCAGTTTCGGCACTCCTGGCGCTCGGATATCGCGATGTGGCTAATGCGCTGTCCAAAATTCGGCAGATTCCCGGAAGAATGGAGTGCATTTGCCCAAAACCTGCCGTGATCGTCGATTTTGCACACACGCCCGAAGCCCTCGACAATGCCCTCAGAGCCGCACGGACATGCGTCCCCGAGGGTGGAAAGCTCTTTGCCGTATTTGGTGCCGGTGGCGACCGCGATCCGTCGAAACGCCCGATGATGGGAAAAACGGCCGCAGAACTCGCCGACAGGGTCTTCGTCACGAGTGACAATCCCCGAACCGAAAATCCGGAATCCATCATCGACCAAATCGTGAACGGAATCCCGAATGATTGCAAGTTTACAGCAAATCCGGACCGCGCACAGGCCATACATCAGGCCATTGCCGAGGCATCGGATCGCGATGTCATACTTATCGCCGGCAAGGGGCACGAGGATTATCAGATCATCGGCACCCAAAAGATCCATTTCGACGACCGCGAGACTGCCCGCAATGCGCTCCAAAGCCTTGGAATTAAATGTTCTGACGTTCATTGACAGTTTTCTTTCAGGTTATTTTTCCGTCCTAAAAAACTGGTTTTTGATTTTGGCATTGTTCGTGCATTTAGACCTTCCCCAGAAGCGCGAAAGCGCAGAAACTTGACAAAATTAAAACCTGTTATCTAGGAGACAATACCATGAAAAAGAATTTACTTTCCGCCGTTTTATTCGCCGCCCTTTCACTCGGGCTTTCCGGTTGCTGGTGTGATGGCTACTGCCACGAAGATTGGGGCAATGACTGCTGGGATGGCAGTGACTGCTGGCAACACAATGATCAGGATTGTTACTGGGACGAGTGGACAGGCTCATGGGTCTGCACCGATATCAACAATCCGCCTCACGTCCCAGGAGAGAGTAGCTGCATCTGGAACAGAGACTGCCCGTCAGACAAGCCATTCTGCGAAAATAATGTCTGTGTTGCCAATGAAACGCCAGTGGAACCCGTTCCCGAATGCACGAAAAACAGCGAATGCAAGAGTGACGAAATGTGCACGGAAGGCCGCTGCATCCCCTGCCAGACGGATATCTGCGACACCTCCAAAGAGATCGAATGCGTATTCAGCACACAGTGCGAAAGCGGCCTCTGCGTCGATGGCGTCTGCCTTGCCACGGGCAAATGTGCAGTTGATGCCAACTGCCAGGAAGGCCAGATTTGCAACAATGGAACGTGTGTCGCTCGCCCCGAATGCATGAGCGATCGTGAATGCGGAGAGGGAAGAATCTGCAACGCCTCCGGTGAATGCGAAGACGATGTCGAGTGCCGAAAAGACGCGGACTGCGGAAAAGGAATGATCTGCCTGTCCAACATGTGCGCCCAGTGCCGTCTGAACTGTGAATGCCCCAACGAGGGTGACATCTGCATGAACGGTGTCTGCGTCGCCGGTAAATAATCATAAAAAATTGAAAGAATAAAAAATCCCCCTGGATGAAAATCCAGGGGGATTTTTTGTTTAAGCCCTACTTAACGAGTATGGCGTAATAAGAAGAACATTCGATAAATGCTGATAAATCGTCCTGAAAGGGCGAAATATTTCAGCCCGGGGTGAAGCGCCGGGTAAAAGCGATTTTCCCCAATGATTTCTCCCCCACCCAAATGGTAAGTGGGCAGGGGGTAAGCCGGCACCGGCGACATCACGATGAATGGTGAGACGCCGGACGCCTTATTTTATGCGGCATTGAAGGGATCTGGCACGAAAACCACGATACCGTTGCCGGGACTCTGCCCGGCGTTTAGTTATCCTCGCGAGGGTTGAAGCTCGAGCACTTGGCCAGTTCTTCGAAGAGCTTCTTTTCTTTGGATGAAAGGTTTTTGGGTGAGCAGATTTGTATTTCCATGAGCAAATCGCCGCGGCCGTCTTTTTTGTAGAGACCTTTGCCGGGAAGACGGAGCTTCTGGCCGCTCTGGATTCCGGCCGGAATGGTCAGCTTGACCGTACCCATGATGGTCCTGTACTCGAACTGCGTTCCGAGCGCAGCTTCCCATGGGGAGACGCGGAGTTTCTGGATGATATCGAAATCATCTGTCCGGCAATCGGAATCGACGATGTTGACGCGAATTCTCAGATCGCCGCCATCCAGCGCCTGCCCCTTGAGCTTAAAGACAGTCTTGTCCTTGGCACCTTTGGGAATGTTGACCTTGATGGTACGCGTCTGAAGATTCTGCGTGATAGATATCGATTTGGGCGACTCGTTGAGGAGTTCGAGGACGGACAGGTTGAGATCGACGATGGGAGCCTCGGTTGTCCGTTTTGTGGTCCCTCTCGTCCTGCCACCGAGATCCCCGAAGCCCTGTGAGCCGCCGAAACCTTGCGAAAAGCCCTGTGCCCCGCCAAACCCTGACGCTCCGCCAAAACCCTGTCCCCCCATGCCACCGAACAGTGCCTGGAAGAAGCTGCTCATCCCGTCCATGCCGCCGACATTGAAGTGGATATTCTGCCCACCACCTCCGAAATTGAATCCCCCGAACCCGGGAGGCGGCGTAAAGCTCTGGCCATGCTGCCATGACGATCCAAGGGCATCGTACTGTGCCCTCTTCTGAGGATCCTTCAATACTTCGTTCGCTTCATTGACATCCTTGAATTTTTCTTCTGCCGCCTTGTCACCGGGATTGAGATCGGGGTGGTATTTTCGCGCCAGTTTTTTATAGGCCTTCTGTATATCATCGGCAGAAGCCGTTCGTTCTACGCCCAGAATTTTGTAATAATCTTTATAATCAATACCCATAATCATCTCCTTTTTTCATCATGTCCCGGGGAAAACACAAAAAAAACATGCCGACCCGGGAGCCAACATGCTTTAAAAACTGCTAATACTTCGACTGCTATCCTTTAAGGTCTGCATTTTCATCCTGCTCGTGACTGCGATAATCATCGAGTATCTGATCTACGCTCGGCAAGGCTTTTGGGGGCCTGTGCAGAACATGGAATGCGAACCAACCTAAGATACTGAACAGAATCCGGTGCAGTCACGATGGATTCTTGACGACTATGACGCGAGCGACCCGGACGACATTGCCGTTCTCATAGACAAAGCCGCGTCGTTCCACGTGCATAATCGTGTTATTCTCCATCGCGGGATTCGGGCATGTCGCAATCGCCTCATGGCGTTTGGGATCAAAGGGTTTTCCCATGTCATCGGCCGGTTTGATGTTGTAGGTGAGAAGGCATTTCTCCATCTGTTTTATGAGAGAAGAAAACCCTTCGTACCAGGGACCTTCTTTTTCAGGCATGCTGGCAAGCGCACGTTCGGCGTTGTCGTAGACTTCCAGCCATGTGCAGATGACGCGCTCGCGTTCGCGGCGGCGAATATCGTCCTGTTCCTTATTTGTCCGTTTCCGGTAGTTGTCGAAATCGGCGGCCAAACGAATATATGAATCGCGCCAATCCGTCTCTTTCGGTGCATCCGAATCATCGGATTTATCGTCATCTGTTTTTTCGACTGTCTTGTCTTCCGTATTTGCGTCGGATTTGACATCCTCGGTATTCGCTTCGACTTTTTTATCCTCGGTATTTGCTTCGGCTTCAACATCCTCAGTATTCGCTTCGGCCTCGACTGCCGCCTCTTCGGCTGCAATTTCTTCGTCAGAAACGATTTCCGGCTCAAGCACGATTTCTTCAGCTGGAGCTTTTTCGGGCTCGGCAGCCTTAGTTTCGTTTTTTTCACCATCGGTCACGGGAATTTTAATTTCTTCATCCATGTTGTCTCTCTACCTTGTCAACTGTAACGATATTGAAATAACCGCCAAAAGCCCCCAAAACACAGGGGGCTTTCCAAAGCGATTGATTATCTTGAACACAGCATCCAGAATGTCAAGCGCCGATTACTTCAATCCAAACGAAAAGCTCTCGATAAACTCACCGGCTGCATCCCGGTTAAATGCCCCCTTACGAGCTATGTTGAAGAGAAGATAACGCCTGTCTCTTGTAAAAATCCAGACTGCCGTCCCTTCCGAACTCTTTTCAGGCACTTCGAAATCGCACTGGATGACGGTATCATTCTTTATCATGTTCATTCTGCACATCGGGGGATTTGCTCCAATCCCCTTTATGAAGGCTGAAATGTCCTGATCTCTTGCAACCTTCAAATAGAATGGAGACCGGCTGTCATTTTCCGGATAAGCCTTTATCCGCACATCAAACTGCCCGTATTTGTAGTGGCTCGATGTATAGATTTTCTCGTGTTCATCCTGGGCAAAGAGCGGCGCACGGGGAAATTTCACGCCAAAGGCGTCATTGGGAAAAGCCGACACCTTCCACTGCGCGGGTTCCAGAGCCTTCTCGGATTCTTCCACGGTTAAATCTATGCTTGGATCCAGGTCAAAATTGTGTTTGAAGGCATACATACCGACCGACTTGTCGATATTCATGAACAGAGGCATCAAATCGATTTTCCACACGCCGTTTTCCTGCTGGAAACCAATGCGGATTACTCGTTTATCCTCTACAGTGCCGGCATAGTAAAAATCTCCCGTCAGATAACGCTTTCCATTCTGTTCATAAGCATGGATTCTATCCACGGAAGCCGTCGTAAGTGTCTTGTAGCCGACCCAGCCCTGATTGAAAGCCGTTTCACAGAGTTTCTCAGGGGTTGCCGTATCGATAAACTCTGCCGAAAGACGTTTCAGCATCACCTTGACATTCATTCTGGCTGAAATTGTAAGATCTTTTTCCATCCTCACGTATTCATCCGGAACATGAATGGCGCTCCTGGCCGCAGCCAGCAAAAGCTTATAATAGCTTATCGTGTTCTCCGACAGCAATGGCACGACTTCGCTACCACGATAAGCCAGAACAGCCGATTTAAATGCCGAAAACGTTTCACGGGCCGCCTTCTTTTCCTCTTCAGACGCATCGCCTGCGTCGACATATCCTTCCGGCTGGCCTGTTTCAGAAATGCTCGAATCCACAGCCATTCCCGTATCGGACGGTGCCTGAGCTTTCCCTGTGTCGTTCTCCGCATGAACGGTCCCAGTACCGTTCGCAGCCTCTGTTTTCCCTGTATCGTTCGCTCCCCGAACCATATCCGTGTTGTTCGGCAATGCTGCTCCCGGATTCCCTGCCTTTTCATTCTGTTCATTCTGTGAATTATGACAGCCTGAACAAAACAGTAAGATACTTATAATTATGATATAGTTTATACCTTTTCGCATATTATCCATATAAAACAAAATAGGAAAGAATCTATAATCTTTCGTTACTGCTTTCTGAGTCTTCTTGCTGTTCCTTCTCATCGCGATTCGTCTGCCCGGTTCGAGTCTTTATGACATCATCTCGGCGTCCTGAACGCGGTTGTGTTTCCGATGTTTCGCGCTCCTTAATTCCGCTCTCAAACTCCTTAAAGAAGTCGAAAACCAATACCGGATTATTCTTTAATACGATCTGATAAGATGTACTTTTGCTCAAAAACTGTCCAAATCCCGGCGCATAATGCTCAATTTTAGTATGTCCGACAGCGCATACGCTAAGAATAAACACAACAACAATAAAAGAACTAATAATTCCAATAACCGCCCCCAATATATGGTTTGTCTTTTCTGCCATCGGAATTCCCTGAACGAGCGTCTCCTGCAAAAAACGACCGACAAGTGTTGTTATGATAAAAATGATTGCGGCACAGCCAGCAAGCAAAAACATTTTTACATATCGCCCTGTCAAAACGATCTCAAACTCTTCAGAGATAATTTTTTCAGCGATATCAGCGAGCGGCACAGAACCAAATGCAACAGCCAGAATACCAACAAACACGAAGATCTGACGGATAAACCCTTTGCGATATCCAAAGACAGCCCAAATAAAGATAATAGCAACCAAAATTATATCTAGAATCATGACAGAGAATTATTATTTTTTCGATTTCAAATCAATTTTGAGCGTTGAGACGCGCTTGGATAGAATGACTGTTTTCGGCTGATAGCCTTTCGCAGAAACGAGAACCCTTGCCGGCGTAGTTTCCGACGTCGTTTCCACTTTGCAAACGCCATTGTAGCAATCCCCCTTGGCATTCAAAAAACCAATCCTGGCATTGGAGGGTGAATACTTGAGGGTAAATTTAAACTTGAGCGTTCCCTTGTCTGCTTTATGGTGATGCTCGCCAACTTTTACCTGCCTAGTCTCATTCGGTTCCGCCACGGCAGGTGCTTCCCTCTCCTCATCATCATGACTTTCCGGATTATCCGGATCGTCGAGATGCAGTATATCTTCGCTGGAAAGCAGACCGAAAGCGACAGCGTCGAGTTCTGACTCGGACAAATGGCGTAAAACACTTTCCATGAGAGCACTGTCAAACCCGTTCTCCAAAACGTCGTCCGCACGCTTACCTGTTGTTTTTTCGGCCGTCTCTTCCACTGCTTCTTCCGCAACAGATGGTTCGCTCGATGAATCAGCATCTTTTCTGGAAGCCGTCATAAGAACGACAAAAATAATGACAATGCTAACGAGCAAGATCGCGGAAGCAATATAGATGAGCTTTCTTTCTTTACTCTTCGTGATATGTCCTGCCTCGCGGAGAAGAAGAAGTTCCCGTGCAGAAACACCACTTCTGTTTAAAACAGTTTCCTGAGCGGATCTGAGATGAGCAACGGGCACGGGAGTTTGAGAAAACCCGTCCCTTTCTGCAGGCACTGGCGATTCCTTTGAAACGGCACTGTGCTCAACCCCACTGACAATGTTTTCATCATCGTCATCAAAAATTGACTTCTGCTCATCATCTCCCTTGATACGGCAACCCACCATTTCCGGTATCAGTTCCGGCTCATTCCAGTGTTCAAGCACACTCAGGACTTTATGGGCTGATTCAAAACGCGCCTCAGGCTGTTTTTCTAGAAGTTTGAACACGCAGGCCGCAAGATTTGGATACTTTTCGATTTCAGGACCAAGACTTGGGGGCGTCATCATCAGATGTCGGGCTATCGTCACGTGCAGTGTGTCGCCCTCAAAGGGCGCGATGCCGGTCAACATTTCGTAGGCGATGCACCCCATGGAATAGAGGTCGGCCGAAGGCGTGAGCGGATCATTCTTAAATTGCTCAGGCGGCATATATTTCGGGGTGCCGGCCAATTCCCCCTTAGAGGGATCGTTGATTTCTCCCTTTGACATTATCTTGGCAATGCCAAAATCGAGAACTTTGACCATGGCATCTGGAAATCCCGGACGCTCACAAAGCATGATATTGCCGGGTTTCAAATCGCGGTGCACGAAGCCGTAGCCGTGTGCCTCCTCCAGGGCTGAAAAGACCTGAGTCAGAATTGCGACCGTACGCTTCGGCGACAACTTCCCTTCCTCGGCAAGAATATCTTTGAGAAGCCGACCCGTAACAAATTCCATGACGATATACGGAAGATGCTGTCTTGTCTCACCGCAATCGTAAAAAAATACCGTATTCTGCGCATGAAGCCGCCGAAGAATCTGGCTTTCCTGTTCAAACTTTTTCAGCGTGCCGCTTTCTTTTATCCCCTCGCCCGACAGAACCTTCACTGCAACATCGCGCTGAAGGTTCAAATCCGAAGCCCGGAAAACAATACCGCACCCCCCGCGCCCGACGACTTCTGTCAGCACATAACGTTCATCAAGGACATCACCGACCATGACCTCATCGTCAATTCCGGCAACGTTATCCGTATGTTGAACTGATAAATTCAAATCCAAACTCCTCAGGCACAAAAAAGCCGGGATTTATTTAACCATCATTCCACTTTATGTCAAATGCTTACAACAGTTTTGCCAGAACCATGGTAACACCTCATCTACCACATGTTTCTGTTTGTTGTCGGCACGCCTATTGACATACGGCGTGCCCGCCGCGCTATTATCATACGCGCGGCGTCTCCATTGAGAATCAGACCGAATGGATAGGTAACACAGGCCAATTTTTCTTCAGACACTCGACAACTGCATACGGCAAAAACCAGCACCCCCTACTTCGGGACGCGTCCCATCCCACGAAACATTTCATTTTCACTCATGAGTTCGATAGGATTACCTACTCATGAAAAGCTAAATAGACTATTAGTAATTTAAGATGTTGTTTATCCATCCGGATTTTACTATAAACAGCACATTATGGGGGTTTAGAATCCCCAACACTTCACGATCCAGTTGATGAGTTTTCTTTTTTAAACAGGAGATAATCCATGAAATTCAATAAGCATTTTGTCCTCACGGCCTCCCTCATTCTCGCCTTATCGGCTGGCGTTGCATCCTGTGGCGATGACGAAGAATCATGCGACATGAAGTCCAAGACTGCTGAGTGTAAAGATCAGGGAATGAAGCTCGACAGAAAAACCTGTGAATGCATCGTAAGTTCCTGCACCAAAACCTGCAAGGATACCGAAACACTGGATGAAGAAAAATGCGTTTGCAACCCAAAGGGTTGCGATAAAACGTCTGCCGATTGCGAGGAAGCTGGCAAAGAGCTTGATACCGCCAAATGTG
>JAZODZ010000441.1:0-3727 GCA_045597285.1 Myxococcota bacterium | reverse complement strand
GACGGGGCGCTTGATATTAGCCGTGGGTCTAGCACGTAGCGCGTAACCCACGGAAACGGAAACGCGGTGTATGCCGCAGGCATAGCCGCGCCAGCGAGCCGTATGCGCCGCAGGCGCATAGGCGAGAACCATAGTAGAGGCGTGCGGTCCGCACGTCTCTCGCCGCGTATCGCATCGCGATAGCGGCGATTCGCACGGCGTATCGGCCACAGACCGATAGCCGTGCCCCAAAATAAACATTTAAAACACCTGTGCCTCGAACACGGAGAACGTTGCGCCTTCGCGCCAGGCCTGCGGCGGAAGGCCGGCTTTCATCGAGAGGTGCGTGAGCATTTGTTCGACATTCCAGCCCTGTTCGGGGGCAACCTGGGGCAGGAAAACGGCTGACCGCATGTATTTGCGCATCACGACGCCGTGCTTTCCGATGACGATGTCATCGGGGCCGCCAATCGGTTCCATGGGCGTGAGGACGGAGATTTCGATTTTGAGGCCAGGAAGTTCGTCGGGCGTGACGGGATCGAAGCGCGGGTCGTTGAGCGCGGCGTCCTGGGCGCGTCCCCAGAGGCTTCGGGCGAGCTTGTCGACCGGGACGATGTTGCCGATGCAGCCGCGGAGCTGGCCATCCGGCTCGTTGAGCGTGACGAACACGCCGTAGGATTCGCCGAACACGGCGGGCTCGGGGCCGAGGTCGAGGTCGTCCGGCACCGGCGTCGTGGTTTGTTTGCTGACGGCTTCCTGCAAGGCGCGTTTGACGATTTCGTGCGCCGTGACCTGTGCGGCCGCGGAAACCGGCGATTTGGGTTCCGACTGAGCTTGGGCCTTGTCCGCGATGGCCATGGCAACGTACGAGACCGACATGCTGTCGTCATTTGAGCGGCGTCCGGACGTGTCATAGGCGAGCTGGTGTGCCATCAGGCCGGTGTTCTCGAAGAGCGCCGACATGAGGCGCAGCGAGTTGATTCCGCAGGCGGCGTGGGGATTTTCGCGTGCAAAGACCTCGAATTCGGCGCTGTCGAGCTTTGCGATGGCCGCCACGGTTCGGGCATCGTAGGCCTGGATTTGCGGCTGCACCGGCGCGCCGAAGGGCACGAAATCGTAGTTTTCGCCGTAGTGCAGAAAATCGCTCGAAATGAGCACGAGGTCGTCGTCGCGGAGGTCCTTTTTAAGGCGAGCGGCGAATTTCTGGATTGCGGCCGTGGACATTTCGCCGACGATGACGGGGACGATTTGCGGCTGTTTGTCGCCAAAAATGACCTGAATAAACGGCAGCTGGATTTCGATGGCGTGCTCGAGTTTGTGCGCGGCGTCGTCGATTCGGATGTGGCCGGCGGCTTCCCAGGCGCGGACGGTGTTCTGGTCGACGATGAGGTTGCCGAGCGGTGTCTCGAAGGCGTCGGCGCTGACCGAGACCGCGCCCGAAACGGGCATCCTGTGATTGGGGCAGAAGATGAAAATGCGTCGTATTTTGGCGGGATCGAGGACGTTGTAGGCGGCAGCAGCCGTCGGCCCGGACCAGTAATGGCCGGCGTGCGGCACGACGATGGCGCGGACGTGGTTCAGCTTGAACGACTTGGCGCCGTCCAGGTAGCCGCGGATGCTCTCGCGAAGTTCATCGGGTTTGTTGGGATACCAGCGCCCTGCAAGCGCGGATGGTCTGATGTTCATGATGTGTCCTGTGGATAAGTCTGTGGAATTAGATAGTAAATCTGTGGATAAGTCCTTGTCGGTTGTGGGCAAATCCGTTTTATCTGTGGGTAAATTGGGTTGAGCTGTGGACAGTTCGGTTCGTGTTGCGCTCGGAGGCGTGCGGGAACTGCATGAAATACATAGCGTTGCGCAAAGAATTATCGCCGTGATGTGTTTTGCCATGATGCCCCGTTTGTGAAAAACGCCGATTAAACCCATCGCAATTATGGCATAGTTTTTAGGGCGCGGCTATCGGCTTTTGCCGATACGCCGCGCGGCGCCGCCTATGCGCCGTTGCGCATACGGCGCGCAACTTTTATAATTCGAGCAAATCGGGAAGGATAGTCTCGCCAGGATTTAATTCAGGGTGAAACGCCAGTGCCACGATATGGTTTTGACGGACTGCAGTCGGGTAGCCGTCATAAGTGCTGAGGATTTCCACGTCGTGTCCGAACGTGCGAATGATTTTGGGAGCGCGGATAAATGTCATGGCAATATCGGGTTTGTCAGCAAAGCGGCCGTGTGTGGTAAAGCTGCCGAGCTGGCGGCCATACGCATTGCGCCTGACCGCGACGTCCACGCGCCCAAGTGGGTTGGGTAGGCCGTCGACTTCGCGGGCCATCAGAATCAATCCGGCGCACGTGGCAAAGACCTGCACGCCGCCGTCGATTTGATGCCATAACGGCTCCGTGATATTGAGTTCATCGAGCAATTTGCGCTGGACTGTCGATTCTCCCCCGGGCAACACGATGGCATCGAACGATTGCTCCGCATCGACTCTCTGGCGGATTTCGCATACCTCACAGCCCGCTCGCTCGAAAGTCTGTCGATGTTCGATGAATGCGCCCTGAACAGCAAGCACGCCAATTCTTTTCATCAAATCCCCCGCTCTTCCATGATCGTCTTGATCTCGTCTTCGTTAATGCCGACCATGGCCTCGCCAAGGTTTTCGGATAATTGAGCGAGCATTGCGGCATCCTGCCAATTCGTAACGGCCTTGACGATAGCGGCGGCGCGTTTTGCGGGGTTGCCACTCTTGAATATGCCGCTTCCGACGAATACGCCTTCGGCACCGAGCATCATCATGAGCGCGGCATCGGCCGGTGTCGCCACGCCGCCTGCGGCAAAATTCACGACAGGGAGTTTGCCGTGTTCGTGGACATAGCGAAGCTGCGATACCGGCACGCCGAGTTCTTTTGCCTTTTCAAACAGTTCATCATCGGCGAGCGAATGCACCATGCGGATCTGCGCCTGGATCTTGCGCATGTGGCGTACCGCCTGTACGACGTCGCCCGTTCCCGGTTCACCCTTCGTCCGTATCATGGATGCGCCTTCTTCGATTCGGCGCAAGGCTTCGCCCAGATCACGGGCTCCGCATACAAATGGTACGGCAAACGCAGTTTTGTCGATGTGATATATATCGTCAGCGGGCGAAAGCACCTCGCTTTCATCGATGTAATCGATTTCGATGGCCTCGAGGATTCGCGCTTCGGCAATGTGGCCGATTCTGCATTTGGCCATGACGGGAATCGAGACGGCATTCTGAATGCCGCGAATCATCGCGGGATCACTCATGCGGCTGACGCCGCCTGCGGCACGGATGTCGGCGGGAATGCGTTCGAGGGCCATGACGGCGCAAGCGCCTGCATCCTCTGCGATTTTGGCCTGTTCAGGCGTCGTGACGTCCATGATGACGCCGCCTTTGAGCATTTGTGCAAGATTACGGTTTAATTCACTGCGTTCATTCATCGTATTTTACTCCAGTTTGTTTGGGCATAGCAGAACGGGGTGTTCTGCATTTACCTCATGGTATGCAAAATACACAATCCATACAATTTGAATATTGTATGGATTACAATATAATGCTGGTTTTGCCCCCTGCCCCACGGCGTACGCAAAGTCCGTTAATTGTGTAAAAAGCCACTGGCAACGCCGGGGGTAAAGGGAAAGCCCAATGAATTAAACTTCGTAGGGGGGCCACCAAAACATGCGTTTTGCATGGGAACCCCCTACGGGGTTAAAAATAAGTCGGAGGCCAAGC
>JAZODZ010000440.1:0-11241 GCA_045597285.1 Myxococcota bacterium | reverse complement strand
AGGAGAAAACCTCGAATTTATCGCGGAATTACCTGGTGTCGATGAAAAAGATATGAATCTTACGGTTCATAACGATACATTGACATTGAGTGCCAAACGTACAGTTTCGCATGAAAAAGAAAATACATTATATCTGGCAGAACGCGGCAATTACGATGTTCGCAGAAGCATTGCGCTTCCTTCGCGAGTAGAAGCTGATAAAACAAAGGCGACATTTAAGAACGGCATCTTGAGAGTTGTCCTTCCCAAAGCCCCCGAGAATCAGCCCAAACAAATTGCCATCAATGCTTAATTACTTCATCCAGGCCAGGCAATGGCCTGATGAGAATTTCCTTTTTCATTCAGAAATTTAATACGATAAGGAGAATTTATCATGTCAGAAAATACAAACGTTCAGAATTGTCAGTGTGAATCCAACAGCCTCGATAAAAAGGAGCCGCAAACCGCAGTCAAAGTGAAAATCCAGCAAGTTCAGCCCGATGTCGATATCGAAGAAGCTAAAGATTGTTACGTCGTTACCACCGATATGCCGGGTTTGAATCCCAATGATATCGATGTCAAACTGGACAAGGAAATCCTTACGGTTGAAGCACATTCCGAGATCGAGGGGCTTGCACCACGACACTATTTCAGACAGTTCAGAGTCATGAAAGGTTTGGATGCGACCAAATGCACCGCCGATTATAAACTCGGTGTCCTCACCCTTAAACTCGCCAAACCCGAAGAGGTTAAGCCAAAGACCATTCAGATTTCATGCGATTAATGTCGATCGTGAATGACTAAAAAAGGTGCCGGTTATGCCGGCACTTTTTTTATGATGTGATCTCACTTCAGATAATTCCCGTTAATCATCAAGCTCTGGAAGCCTGCGGATTTTGCGAGTTCGATGGATTTTTCGGCATCGCATTTGGGAAGTTCAAATATGGCGGCATTGGGACGAAAATCGTGAAATGTCGTCATCAGATTGAACGTCACTGTTGGGATATGCACGCGACACCACTCGATAATCGGTTTAGTACAGCAATCGACATGTCCAGGCATGACGAGGTGGCGGAGAATGTGGTTCCCATCGAACGCCCTGACAGCATTCTCGATGACCTGGGTGGCTGTTTTATAATACTCGACAAATCCCCCCGCGATGTTTTGACACGCTTCCGTACACTTCAGATCAAAAACAAAACCATCGATGAGGCCGTGCATCATGTCGAGCAAGGACGCATCGAAATAGGCGTTTGTATTGAGATAAATCGGAACAGGCACGCCTAGTTTCTTCAAATGCCAGGAGACTTCGAGCACGAAAAGAAGCTGCGTCGAAGGCTCGCCTCCAATCCATTCAATAGATTTGGGCATTCCGGTCCGATTAAAGTATCTGGCCATGGCTTGCGCATATTTTTCTGCGCTGCCAATGGGAAGCAGGTTCTGATCAAAGCGGCATCGCTCTGAACACGTCGGACAGGCAAGCGAGCAGCCGGACATGTTGATGATGAACGCGGGAACGAGCGTGATTTCTTCACCTGTGTGGAGAAACTGCTGATAGATGGCCGGAGCATTTGTGCTGCCGCATAATCCTGTCTTACCAGAAAGGCGATCACAACCGCACTTGTTTGGACATAAATCACAGCGTTGAAGCCGTTGCGAGAGTATTTTTTGGATTTCTTCGAGAGACATTTGACCACCGGAATCACGAAAAGAGGCAACACTCGGGTGTATATAACACGGTGGCAGAATGAATGCGATATTTGCCATGAAGCCCATATCGTCTATAGTGTAATATGGGGTACCAGGGAGGACCACACGCGAAGGATGGTGTATATCATTGATTTATTTGACAAACTGACAGAGCAAATTGCTAATCACGATAAGGTACATGTGAAAGGGATATTCAATGAAACGTAACATATATTTATTAAGCCTCATGCTATTGCTCGTTCAGTCCTGTTCGTGGGATAGTGCCCTATATGACGAATTTGTTTCTGGCGAAGTGGTTACGCCGTGTCCGCCTCGCATTTTTGAGCTGGATGGAAAGTTAGTCACATACGAAATTACGGATGACGGCATTGTGCCTGTTGAGTGTGACAAATTTGGAAAAAAAATCACCGATAGTTCTGCCAACGATGCGACTGACGCCATAGAAATGGATAATGGCGGCCATTATTTGAGAATATCTGAGAGTGTTCGTTGGAAGCTGTATTCATGGAAGGATGTCGAGTCGTATTTGAAGGACTCGCCTGAGATGAGTTACATTCTGGCCGCAGAAACCGGATCCTGTCAGGATGAGGCATCGGGGTGTTATAAAAAATGCGAGAAAGGAGATTGTCCGGAATTCGAAAAATCATTTCTGTATGGAATTTGTCCAAAACAATCGAATTCCTGTGAAATGCAAATGAATAATGATAATAATCGCATTGAGTTTTACTGTCGTCCGAAAACCAAAAGCTGTCAGAAAGATGAGCATTTATATGGGGATGAATGTGAGAAGGATTCTGTGACACAATGTGGGTCCCATGATAATGACTGCGCCAAATTAGCAGGCTGGAATGGCGGAATATGCAATAGTGGTTTGTGTGATGCCAGAGAATGTCAGGATAATTATCATTGGGTTTCTGATGCGGTAACAAACCCCGGGACCGAATCATTGGTTATAGGACGTTGCGAAGCCGATACGCATGAGTGCTGCGGAGAGGAGTGCACCCCCTGCGCAGATACTGCCAAATGTGTGCTTGGCGTGTGTACAGATGTCTGTGAAAAGGGTACACATATCTATGGCGAAACTTGTGAAGAAGATTCTGAAGTGAATTGTGGATCACATGATAATAACTGCAGCAAACTGGCAGGATGGGAAGATGGGAAATGCGATGAAAATGTTATGTGCAGCGCCAGCCAATGCCAGTTGAATTATCATTTGGTAAGTGAAACATCGGAACCAGGTCGGTGTGAAGCCGATACGCATGAATGCTGTGGTGAGGAATGTGTGACCTGTGCGGTTACGGCTAAGTGCGAATATGGTACGTGTAGCGATGTCTGTGAAAGCGGTACACATATTTTCGGCGACAATTGTGAAGAGGATTCCGTTGAGAATTGCGGCACGCATGGCAATAACTGTCATAATATTGCTGGATGGAATGATGGCGAATGTACTGAAGGGCGATGCACGCCTACGAGCTGTAAAGTCGGTTACCATTTGAAGAATAGTCTTTGTGTGGGGGATGATAGCAATAATTGTGGTGAGGAGAATCACGAATGCCTATCAGGACAGGTCTGTGTGAATGGGCAATGTCAGTCGAATTGTGGCGACCGATTGGTGCTGTGTATTTCGCAGGATGTCAGTTCGGCGCAATGTATCGATCCATTGACATCGATTGAATATTGTGGTGCCAGGAGCGATTGTACCGGCTACGTGAAATGCACCAATGGCAAAATTTGTACAGATGGCGTTTGCGTGCAGCAAACATGTATTGATGAAACCAAAACATTGTGTACCGTGAAAACGAGTACTGGACTTGTTTATACATGCATTGACGTCCATGGCAAGGATGCCGATCATTGCGGAGGATGTAATTATAGCTGTTCCACGCATCCGTTATCCAATGCGACATCAAGTTCGTGTTCGAATGGTAAATGTCAATATACCTGTAAAAGTGGTTTTAGTAATTGCGGTACCAGTGAAGCGCCCGAGTGTATATCCTCGGCCAACATGAAAACTGACCCCAATCATTGTGGAAGTTGTACTAAGAAATGCGCTTCGAATGAATATTGTTCGAATGGCGCGTGTATTAAATCATCATGCGCATCAAGTAATCAATGCCTTGATATATCAAGCAGTACATGCGTCAACACGAATGAAAAGTGTGGCATCCAATGTGTGAATTGTAAAACAGCAAACCATGCCTCGAACGGTACTTGTTCAAACGGTAAATGTACCATTACAAATTGTGAAGTAGGTTATCATCTTTCGAACGGCAGTTGTGTTCTAAATTCGGATACGAGTTGTGCGGCCACGAATTCAAGTTCAGTGCAGAATTGTAAAACTTATAATAATGCTACCTCAGGTGTTTGTACAAACGGCACATGTACTGCGACATCATGCAAAGAAGGTTATCATCTCAATCAAGGTACGTGTGAGGCCGATTCAGCGACGAAATGCGGTAGCGGTAAAGTCAATTGTACCACACTTCCGGGATGGAATGGCGGTACATGTACAAAGGGAGTCTGCGTCGCAAATAGCTGTAAAAAAGATTATTGTCTGAACAAAAACACCTATACTTGCGTAGACGGCACATCAAATGCCAACACGTGTGGTTCTCAGAAAGACTGTACGAAATGTGGCGGAAATCAATCGTGTGTGAACGCGGTCTGCACGACGACGTCTTGTAATGCCACGACTTGCTTTTATCAGGGGACGACGTGTTCCAACACAAACACTCACTGTGGAAAGAACTGTATCAATTGCACGACAGCGGGCAATGCCTCGGCTGGCAGTTGCAATAGCAAGGGAGAGTGTGTCATCGAATCGTGCGCCAAAGGCTATCACAAAACGAGTTCGGGGACGTGTGCAGAAAACACGGATACTGCGTGCGGTTCCCCAAAAACAGCCAATGTCGTGAATTGCAATACGAGTGGGAATGCAGCCAGCGGTGTTTGTACTGTGAGTGGCACTTGCCTGATTCTTTCCTGTAAGCCGGGGTATCATCTATCTGGAAAAACATGTGTACAGGATTCTGTCGATGCCTGTGGTTCCGCTGCTACGAAATGCAGCTCACTTGCAGGGTGGAAAGGCGGAAATTGTACCAGCGGAAAATGTGTTGCATCGTCATGTACTGCCGACTACTGCCTTTTGAGTGGTACTTGCGTAAAAGGAAAACAGAACGCTTATTCCTGCGGGATCAACAGTGCCGCCTGTAAGGCGTGCAGTGCCACTCAGTATTGTGCTAATGGCACCTGTAAAGACATTCCAGCTAATCCATGAAATATCAGTTCCTAATGGCGTTTCTTAATTCGCCTGTCGAAACTTAGAGGCATCCCATGAACAGAAACCTTTATTTCTACTGCATATTATTATTACTTGTTCAATCCTGTTCATGGAATCGCAGTTTGTACGATGAATACGTTTCTGATTCGGTTGTCTCGCCATGTCCACCCCGAATATTTGAACAAAACGGCAGGTTGGTCACATATCAAATAGCGGAGAATCCGGATGACGGAACAACGAGTGTTGAGCCTGTTCACTGCGATAAATATGGCATTCCTTTGGACGATCCAAAAGCTTCTATTGTCATAGAACCGGATGAAAATGATGGTAATTATTATTTAAATATCTCAGATAATGTTCGATGGAGATTGTATGCCTGGGATGATGTCAAGGCACATTTAAAAGACCATCCACCAATCAGTTATATCATCAAAACTGACGGTGATTCCTGCCAGAACGAGGACTCCGGATGCTATACTCAATGTACAATAGACACTTGTCCGGAGTTCGAAAATGCATTTCTATATGGTATCTGTCCAAAACAATCGAGTTTCTGCGAAATGAATATTGTTGACGAAGAGAATGTTGAGTTTTTCTGCCGGCCCAAACCTCAGAGCTGTCAGAAAAATGAGCATGTATATAGGGATAAGTGTGAACCGGATTCATTGGATAATTGCGGATTTCATGGTTATAAATGTGATGATAATGTTGCGGGATGGAATGGTGGGAGATGTGAGGATGGGCGATGCAAGCCTGATAGCTGTGCGATTGGATATCATGAGAAAAATAGTATCTGTGTCAGGGATGACAACGACAATTGCGGTAAGGAAGAAAATCCATGTTTGATTGGAGAAGTTTGTTTGGATGGAAAATGTAATGCAAACTGTAGCAAAACAGATGTTGCCTGCACTTCTGCAGATGGCACTTCAGTCAAGTGTATTGATCCATTGACTTCTAATGAATATTGTGGCGCAAATCCCGATTGTACTGAATTCGCACAATGTACGGACGGAAAAAAATGTACAAATGGCGACTGTGTGCAACAATCCTGTACGGATACGACACTGACGTTATGCACAGTCAATACAGGAGAGGAACTCGATTATACATGCATTGATACGAATGGCAATGATCCTGAACATTGTGGCGGGTGTAATTATACATGTTCTGATCATCCTTTATCCAACGCGATTTCGAATAAATGTGAGGATGGAAAATGTCAATATGAGTGCGAGAAGGATTATATCAATTGCGGTTCAGATGATGCACCTGAATGTATATCGATTACCAATATGGATACAGATCCAAATCATTGTGGTGGATGTGATGGCAAGTGTAAAGAAGATGAATATTGCGATGGCAGTGAATGTATCAAGTCTACCTGTGCATCCACGAAGTCCTGTCTCGATTTGGTTACGAAAAATTGCGTCAACAGCGATACTAAATGTGGCATTCAGTGTTTGAATTGCAATATCGCTAACCATGCGGCCTCTGGAAAATGCAGTAATGGGAGCTGTGTCATCAATTCGTGCGCGAAAGGCTACCATAAAACAGGCAGTGGAACGTGTGCAGAAAACACGAATGCGTCGTGTGGTTCTCAGCAATCATCCAATGCCGTGAATTGCAATACGAACGGAAATGCAGCGAGCGGTGTTTGTACTGTCAATGGCACTTGTCGGATTTTTTCCTGCAAGCCGGGATTTCATCTGTCTGGAAATTCATGTGTGAAAGATTCTGTCTCCGCGTGTGGTAGCAATCCCATTAAATGCACTTCGCTTTCGGGATGGAAAAGTGGAGATTGCAAGAATGGAAAATGTGTTGCAAAGACATGCGACAACGACTACTGCCTTCGCAACAATACCTGTTATAAGGGAAAACAGAACCCATATTCCTGCGGCATCAAAAGCGCTTCCTGTAAAACCTGCAGCGCTAAACAGTACTGTTCCAATGGAAGTTGTAAAAAAATTCCATAAGCCTCCTGTCTTGTCCCAACACGACCACGTGATTCAGAAAAATATTAGGGTCTGAATAGTGACAGAATGGATTTTATCATGGCTTGTGTTAATTTATAGGAGGAAATTGAGTGTCTCGCTGTATGAAGAGGAGCCAAGATGAACCCATTTGACCTTAAAAAAAGACAATTTGTAGCCATTTTATCGACGTTTTGCCTCGTCGCATTCTCGGCATTCGGATGCGGGGATGACGACAATGGGGATGATAATTCGCAAAAATGTGACTGTGCGACGGGAACCCATTGCACAGACGATGAGAAAGCAGCGTGCGAAGGCGAGAAAAAATGCGACTGTGCGACGGGAACCCATTGCACAGACGATGAGAAAGCTGCGTGCGATGCACAACAAACTCTCTGCGAACAGCTAGGTTGTTCGGACGGGTATTCATGCCACGGTGGTGGATGCGTGGAAACCGCGTGTATCGACAAGACCTGCGGAGACGGCGAAGTCTGCCAGAAAGGCGAATGCGTCGAAGATGCATGTCTCAATTTGGATTGCTCGGATGGCCTTATCTGCATTGCAGGCAAATGCCTCGATCCCAAGTGCAAGGATGTCGTCTGCCTTGATGGGCGCACGTGCAATAACGAGGGCAAGTGCGAACTCGACAGCCCGGCACAGATCGTTGTCAAGGCTTTAAATGGCCGTGAAGACACGTCTGATACGCCCGAGGAATATGCCGAATACGTCGTCATGCTGAGTGCCCAGCCCGAATCGGATGTCAAAATTGCGGTCGCCATCGACAGCGAACAGGATGTCACTTGCGAAACCAAAGAAATCACGCTGACATCCAAGAACTGGAATGAGGGCGTAAAACTCCGTTTCAACGGCGTTGAGGATCATGTCATCGACGATGATAAGCAAATCAACGTCTCCTTTACGACCAGTTCATCCGACACGGCGTTCAACAGCGTCATTGGGAATATCCAGTTTACGAATCACAACACCGATTATGCGCACCTCATTATTGAGCCGCCTAAAGATAATGTCGTTTACGAAGGCGAACTCCCCAATGAAGACAATTCGTTTAAAATCAGTCTCGCGACAATCCCCAAAGCGCCCGTGATGGTTGGGTTTCATGCGCGTCTGGATAAATCGCCTTATACCAAGCTCGTCGCCAAAGCCGTCAATGGCAAGACGGTAGCCTGCTATTTGTCTGAAGAGAATTTGAAAAAACTCCCGGCAAATACGGCTGACAGTTATCGCAAACAGTGCAGTGTTGACGAATGGGACAATGTGATTGTGTTCGATGAATCGAACTGGAACGTGCCCCAGGAAATCCAGGTAAAACTCCTGAACGATGACAATATCGGCAAAAAGGGCAATTACAGCATCGAGATCGAGCCGGCTGCATACACCAATCGAATCTATTCTCTGCATCCAGACAGCAATCTCACGAATGATCCGGAAGATACGGATTACACTGCTATCAAGGATTATGTCTATTACTCGCTGATTGACAACGATGATGTGCCGCAGATCCGGCTCGTCGGCGGCAAGACGCCCGTGACGCATGACGATGACATACCGGTCGAAGTGTGTGCCCAGATTTATAACTTAAAGAAGGCCACGAATATTTCTCTCACGCTGACAGGCGAAAAAGAACGCGTCATTCTCGACACGAAGGAAAAACAGCCGATTGCCAAATCACAGGATAAGGCATGTTTTATCCTTCATGGCGTTCTCGATGACAATGTTGCCAATGAAGATTTGGAATATAAGCTCACATTCAAGGCCGACGACAGTACCATCGACCCCGTCGAGTTTATGGCAGTGAACAAAGACCTGGACAAGGCCGGTGCCAAAGTCTTTGCACTCAAAAACGGTGTGCCGTCCAATAGTGTGACAATCAATAAAGCCGGGGCTTCACAACTTTATGTCAAACTCATGTCAAAGCCACAAGCCGCAGTCACGGTCAAGGCGACGGTCGATTCCTCATGTAGTTCATTGCTCAATCTGGATAAAAGCAGTCTGACAATCGAACCGAAAGATTGGCAGGACATTCAAAAGTTTAACGTGACTGTCGGTGGTACGGATCTGCCGACATCGTGTGGCATTTCATTTACATTCGATTCATCGGATGCAAATTATACGACAGACAAGCTGTTCGGCGATGGCAAGAATAAAGTGAATTATACAATCGCCAATACATTGGGAATCGTCCTTGAGCCGAGTGATTTTGATAACGAATTTTATGAAGCAGAAGCTAATAATCCAAAGCAAATAACGCTCAAACTCAACGGAAAACCTTCCAAAGATGTCGAAGTCAGAATCCGGGATCAATATAACAAACTGAATATCATTGAGCCGGAAGGCGTCATGGTGACAAAACGAAAGGAAAATCCGCAGTCCTCGCTTTCGTTCGTATTTCCTGCCAACAAATGGAATACCGGGCTAGTCTTTTCCCTCAGCGCAAATGATGACAAGTATCTCAACAGCGAAGTCGATATAAAAGAATTGCTTATGATAGATTCGCCTGACTTCTCAGGACTATGGGCTTACTGGATTCATATCATAGACGACGAAAATTCAGACGAACTCACTTATACGTTTTCCTGCGAAGATTCCATTCTCGACTGTGGCGAACATACGTGCAAGATTCACTTGAACAGTGAACCCAAAGGCTCTGTCAAGGTTCGATTCTCCCTCAAGAATAACAACGGATTTACCTGGAAAGGCAAATCCGGGGACTATTCCAAAGATGAACTCGAATTCACTTTTGATCAATATCATCTTTGGGAAAATATATATATTAAATATGACAAGAGCAGTACTTATAATACAAATATCGGCAGGAATTACGCGACTTTTAAATTTGAGTTTTTCAACAGCGATATCACGGGTTTTACCGATGAAAAGGAATTGATATTCTTCCCCGCGTGCCTGATTGCATACGATACGAACGAATCTGGCAAAGGTTCCGTAATCCTTCCGGCCGGAAAATATCGTCTGATTGCCGAAGGCGCACTTGGCGGCGGTTTGCAATCCACGAATTATTTCACCCGTGGCGGCGGTGCGCGTGGCTCTTATGTGGAAGGCGTACTTAATCTGACGGATAATACAAATCTCTATATTCATCCGGGGTTCCCGGGCATGGGGCGCTGGAAATTCCTGACGAGTAGTGCCGCAAGTACCGGTGCTGAATGCAATCCCGATTTGTACAACTGCGGCGGCAAAGGCTCGCCCGGTTATACGTTGAGCACATTCGGTCGCGACGGCGGCGGTTCGACCGATATCCGAATCGGTGTCGACGACCTCGATCATCGCGTACTCGTTGCGGCAGGCGGCAACGGCGCAGGTAACGCGCTCGCCAACGGTGCCTGGAATGCGAATGATTATGCAGCTGTGGCGTTAGGCGAAGTGCCATACGCGCAATGTCCGAATGCCACACTCGATGCGCCAAGCCCCGCAGAAAATGGTAACGCAGACGCGTGGAGGAAAAAGGACGGGATTACGATCGGCAATTATTATGCGGATACGATTATCACATCGACGGCAAGCGGCGGCGGTGCTGATGGCTGGGCCGGCGGCCTCGTCGTCGATTCCCAAAAGAACGATAAAGGCAAGGGGGAATTGGTCCTGGGCCACGGTGCACAGGGCGGTTACGGCTTCGTCTGGCGCGATGGCGTTGCACTGCCCGCCAATTCGACGTTCTCACTCGACAAAAAATATCAGCTCACCGATGTCAAAACCTGGGGCGCCGAAAACCTGGCCTCTTATGAGGATGCGACCGACGCAAGCCTGGAACAGGAACAGAATGCGAGCTTGTCCAACAACGCATCCAATCGCCCGGGCATTGTCAATCTCGGCATCGATGGATTCGGCGAAAACGCCAATGGCCGTGCCGTCATCATGGTCGAAATGCGCGGTATCAAATCGAAAGACATCCCCGATGTATAGTCTTGTTGGGCGCTCGCCTATGCGCCTGCGGCGCATACGGCTCGCTGGCACGGCTATGCCTGCGGCATACGCCGTGCCCATCAAATCGACACGCCTGGAAGGCGTTATCTTAATTAACCGGGTGCGTTGCGCGCGCGGAAAAAAAACGAAAAAAAAACTTGCAATAAAAAATCCACGCGTGTATAAGGCCGCCTCGTTCGACGGGTTCTGAAAAAGAATCGGTTGGAAATTGAAAAGTGAAAAGAAGAAAGCGATAGAGAAATAGGCGAATGAATCGATGTAATGGATTCATTCAAGTCATCAAGTGCCGAATCGTTCACGCCGCGTGAATGATTCAAGAATTTAGGGTAATAATCCAGGCCC
>JAZODZ010000439.1:0-9540 GCA_045597285.1 Myxococcota bacterium | reverse complement strand
AAATGCAAGAATGACAAAACGCCGACGATCTGCGTGAACGGCTATATCAAGGAACAGGCGGAATGCGCGGGCATCTGTCTGAACGGTGCCTGTGCGGAATGCGATTCGACCACGACGGCTCCGTCGTGCAATGGCGAGCCGACGGCTTATTATTGCATCGACAACAAGTACAAACAGGTAACATGTACGCAGCCGCAGGAATATTGCTCTCCTGGCGACGGGTGCATCAGCGTGTGCGGCAAGGACTACAAGCCTTCGTGCAACAGCAAGGGGCAGCTCGTGACATGCGATTATCAGAACCGCAAGCTGAAGACGGAAGACTGCAGCTTTGATTCGGAATGCGTCAACGGCGTCTGTGAAAAGATAGTGGGCAAATCGTGCATCCCGGCGGCCTACACGAACAAGTGCCATGACGTGACGGGCGTGACCTATGTCGAGTATTGCGACAAGTCGACGCAGAAGGTCGTGGTGGCCTCGTGCAATAATTCGGATCAGTTCTGCGGCACGGTCAATGGCGAGACGGACTGTTTCAGCACGTGTTCGGAGGCGCAGCTTGCGCAGAATCTGACATGGTGTTCGACGTGGTGGGACAAACGCCAGTACATCGGCAAGTGCTTTGAGGGGAAGGACTACAAGGGTTCGAAGAAATACGGCATTCTGCGTCAGTCCGGTCTGTGCATCGACAACATGTCGATCAGCTGCCGTGAGGACAAGACGGCTGGGCACAACAACCACGTGGTGTTCGATTATGTGACCTGCGACATGATGGGAAGCACGTGTTCGAACGGTTCATGCGGATTTGCTTCATGCGGTTCGTTGTCTGCGACCTGTGATGGCAATGTGGCAAAGAACTGTATGTTTGATCCGACTTATGATTCGGGTGTTGGCGGGAACGTCTATTACCAGATGAACTGCAACACGCTTGGCGGGACATGCCGTGAGCTGGATTACGACGGCGGGACGAAGGCGATTTGCGACAAGAGTGAGGGCAATTTCACGGGGATCGGCGCGGTATCGACGCTCGGCACGTGCAGCAATGGAGCACTCCATACGCTGTATTTCGGGAACGCGACGGGGACCTCGTTTGGGGCGCACAGTCTGCAGTGTCACAGCCAGTGCGTGACTGAAACCAAGAACGGCGCAACTTATTCGTATTGCAAATAACATAACCGGGAATATTCGGAAGGCCGTGTGGGTCGCATGACTCACGCGGCTTTTTGCTTTTATAATGGCGTGTGGCGTATTGAGCGTGCACGGATGCGATGTATGAAAGGCCTGTATTTGTCGGAGGAATATGCGGCAGGGGTATGACGGGATGCGAAATAGCCACACGCGGCCGGGCGTATGCAATAGCCCGGCACCCGGGGCGTATGCAATAGCCCGGGGCCAATGACAGACATATAAACTCTGGACATTGCAAAACGGACATTATACATTTTCAAATATGGACAACGGCATCAAGTCGTAATAAAATCACTGCAATTTGATGGGTCACGTGACCCGATTTTTGAACGCATTTCCGGGAAACCGGGAATTAAACATCAGGGGAAGAAAATGGCATTTCAGACTGAGTTTCAGTTTACACTTCCAAAAGGCTATGTCGACAAGGACGGCAATCTTCATCGCGATGGCGTGATGCGCCTAGCGACGGCGAAAGACGAGATTGCGCCGCTTCAGGATTACCGGGTTCAGGCGAACCGTGCATACCTTGTCATCATCCTTCTGAGCCGCGTCATCATCAAGCTCGGATCCCTTCGCATGATCACGCCGAACATCGTGGAAGAGCTTTTCAGTTCCGATCTTGCATATCTTCAGGAATTTTACCGCAAGATCAACGAGGAAGGCAGCGCGGCCATCAAGGTGACGTGTCCGGCATGCAAACACGAATTTGAAGTGGACATGGGGACAGGCCTGGGGGGGTATTAAGCTACCCCCTTGATAAGCTTTATCAGGAGGTAGCGTATATCGCTTATCACTTCCATTGGGCGATAGACGACATACTCAATATGGAGCACAAAGAGCGCCAGGTATGGATACGTGAGATTTCCGAGATCAACAAGGAAATCAATGAAAGCCGCGGTGGATAGGCTTTGCGGCAGGATTGGAGGAATAAAGACCATGCGTTGCGAAAGCATCAGCATGGTTTTTAGTATGACAGGAGAAGGCGCGATGCCGCAGATGGTGGCATGAGTGCGGGGGTGTATATCAGGAAAAGCGAGGATCTAAGATGGCGAAGAACAAACTGCCGGGAGTATATTTTGAAGACAATCCGAAGATAGAGCGTGGCATATCCCTGGGAGAGACAGGAGTCCCGGCATTCATAGGCGTGGCAAGCCGGGGTCCTCTGAATGAGCCTGTTGTGATTCAGAGCGTGCAGCAGTTTCTTCGGTTTTTTGGGGAACCGATAAAGGGCAGCTATCTTTACGCGAGCGTGTGGGGATTTTTCATGAACGGCGGCACGCGGTGTCATGTCATTCGAGTGGCGCACGTGTTCAGGAATGGGAAGTCGGAACTGGCACGCATGGCGCGGTACGAACTTCTGGACTCGTCTGGTTACCCGACGCTGGAGGTTATGGCTTCGAGCGAAGGTTGCTGGGGCAACCAGCTGAGCGTTGAGGTCACGTATCCCGAGGAGCCCCGGGTTCACACGTTCATCACGCTGGATCTTGCGGAAGGCGCGAGGATGCTGACCGTGCAGTCGACGCGGGGTCTTGAGCGCGGGATGATGCTCCGCATTTCGGACGGTGAGAAGGAACGGTTTGTTACGGTAGAGCGGACGCGTGGGAACGAGGTTTACTGGCGTGAGAGCCTGAACTGCGGATTCCGGTCTTCGTCGCCGACGTATGTCGACAGTGTGGATTTCAACCTGATAGTCAGGGAGAAAAAGCGCGTCGAGCGCTTTAAAAACCTTTCGCTGGGGAAATTCTCGGCGCGGAACGTGTCACGTGTGATAGCGCAGGAATCGGAACTGATTCGCGTGAACATTCTTTCGGACGGCGAATACGAGCACTATCCGGAAGCGACGGAAGAGATCCAGCTTCGCGGCGGCCGGGATGGTCTGGAAGGGATTACGCCCGAGGATGTGGTGGGCTACAACAACGGTCCTGGGGCTCGTTATGGGCTTGGCACGCTCGAGGCGAACGAGGAGATCGATCTGCTGTGCATACCTGATTTGCAGTATTTTATGGATCATTGCGAGGCATTTCAGGGCATTCACGATATGATTGGCATCCAGCTGGCGATGGTGAACCACTGCGAGCGTCTTGGGGATCGGTTCGCGATTCTGGACATGCCGCGGGACATTCGGTTTGAGCAGGTTTACGATTACCGCATGAAATTCGAATCGTCGTATGGGGCGTTATATTTTCCGTGGCTTGAGATGACGAACGACAACGGGGAGAAGACGGTGGTGCCGCCATGCGGGTTTATGGCCGGTGTTTATGCGAAATGTGACAAGACGGAAGGGGTGTTCAGGGCACCGGCGAACATAGCGATAGAGGGCGTGACCGGCCTGAGCATTCACATGAACGAAGGCCAGCTTGCGGAGATGAACGAGAAGGGGGTCAACTGCCTTCGCATTACCCAGCAGCGCGGCATCAGGGCGTGGGGCGTTCGTTCCCTCACGAACGAGTCTGCGTGGCGGTATCTGATGAGCCGCAGGGTGTTCAATGCGGTACGGCGAGCGATATACGAGAATACGCAGTGGGTCGTGTTTGAGGTCAACGGGAAGGAACTTCGGGATCGCGTTCGCGAGATGCTGGTGGATTTTCTTGGGAAGCTGTGGGCAGCGGGGTATTTCCCTGGAAAGGTTCAGGAAGACGCATTTTTTGTGACATGCGACGAATCGAACAACCAGGCCGAGGAAGGCGAGATGGGTCATCTGTCGATAGACATTGGTCTGGCGCTTGGCAGACCGATGGAATATCTAGTGATAAGTTTTGAACATAAGCTTGAAGAACAGAGCGTTGGGGTGTAGGATGCCGAGTGGGGACGGTATACCCCTGTGACATAAATGGTAATCGTTTTGATTGGTATCGACGGATGCGGAAACTGAGTGTTACAGCGGGTGAGCGCGAATCCAGAAAAAAAGCAAATATTGGTTTTTGAATTGCAATGGATAAGAAACTGGCGAAATAGGAACCAGATTCCTGTCTGAGAAAACAAAGAACTGGTGTGGAAAGACACCAAAGACTGTGGAGGACGAAATGAGTGGAGTGCCTTTTGGAGCTTTTGGATTTAAAGTTGAAATTGAAACGGAATCAGGAGCGAAAGGTTGTTTCCAGGAAGTGAGCGGTCTGTCGGTTCAGGTGAATGTGACAGATCTCGTGGAAGGCGGCGTGAACAACACGACCCACAAGCTGATTGGGAATGCGTCTTATTCGAACATCACGCTGAAGCGTGGTCTTTGCGATGGCAGCATGTTTGACTGGATTAGCCGTTTTGTGAATTACAGCGGTGGTGGTCTGAAACGAGTGAACGGTACGATCAAAATTCTTGACGATGCCGGCAAAGTGGCGAAAACATACTTATTCAAGAATGCAGTTCCAGTCAAATGGGACGGGCCAGCGCTGAGCGTAATGCAGGATGCAATTGCGACGGAATCATTGGAACTTGCTCACGAAGGACTGACGCAGAAGAACGGATAAGGCGTTCTGTGTGGGTGAAGTGAGTGTGGCTGGGTGACAGAGAGTCCAGTACAAAACGAAGAGGCTCCGGCAACGGACACAGCAAGTGGAGATGAGCGATGTCAAACGATAGGCATCTTATAAAAGATGACGGAACGATGGGGAATCTGTTCCGGCGAGTGACTCTGGCGACGCTGGGGTTGGACTCACTGGAAGATGTCTCTGATCAGTCATTTGAGGTAATCGATCGGGCGGACACATTTGTGACGCGCCTTCTGGGCGGGGTATCGAATGTGATGCCGAAAATAGACAGTGAGAACATAGGTGTTCAGGCGAGCGCGTTTGCGGATCGTCTGTGCGAGGGTATGACGGGCGGCCCGAAGAGCGCGACTGATCTGGGTGACTGGCAGTATTGGCTTGACGCGGCCCTGTTAATGCTTTTCGATGAAGACGAAGACGAAGAGGAAGCGAGTGTCCGTCAGGGTTCCGGTGTGAGCACGAAGGTGCAAGGGAAGTCTGTAAAGGCGAATGCTTCGGCTGTGAGAAGCCGCGTGGCAGCGTTGAAGAAATCGGGGCTTACGCCTGCGATGATTCAGGCGCTTCCGCAGAGCGTGAAGAAATCGATGATTCAGGAGCTGAAGAGCGTTCCTGTTTCGGAGAAGGCATCGATCAGCGGCGTGGACAAACTGGATTTGGTTGCAGAAAAATTAAGCAGTACGCTTAAGGCTGCGGCTGTGAAAGAAGGAATTCGGTCGAATGGCTCGATTGAGCGGATTTTTGCAGAGAATTCGCGCAACAGCTTTGTATCGCACATTGCGGACAAGGCGACGCTTGTTTCGACAGAATTGTCTTCTGACGTGAGACCTGAAGTGAACAGCCTTGTGGAGCGCTGGAGCGATTCCGTGAAGCGTCTCGGGACTCGCAGCCATGGCGACATGACCGCAGTGCGCGAAATGCTGACGGCACTGGACGGGCTTGAAAAAGCTGGTGCGGTGAGTGTTGAGCAGGCCAACGGGCTTCGTTCGGCAAGCAGCGTGTATGCGCGACATATCTTTATGAATGAATTTTCACGCGATGTTTCGAAGATAGCGGAACGCGCTGAAAATATGCTTATGCAGCAGGAAGCGAGGAATTCTCAGCCGATATCCTTCAAGGCTGTTGGGATTTCCGGGACAACGTTCAGTTCCGAACAACGTGAAAGTTTCAGTCGTACATTTGCCGCATTGAGCGAGAAGCTTGATGAATTCAGCAGTGCGGTAAAGACGCGTGTTTTGAGCGACGGCGAGACAGCGGCGACAGTTCGCTGGAATCGGGCGGCTGATAGATTTGCACGTTTGAGCGGAATTTCCGATGATGTCGACAGGGTTCTTCTCCGCGACGTTGCAGAAAGCGCAGTGGCTCTTAAAGCTGCCGGTATCGTTCCCGCGCAGATGGTGGATTCGATCGTGGCGGCATCAGCCCAGGCGAACGGTTCGCAGAGCGTCATGTCCGCAATATCTGCTCAGAAAACCGGACTGATCGGAAACTCCGAGTCAATGGCAAAGGCCGGAACGATTGGAATGAAAGAAGTTCTGTCGCATTTCGGCTCATCCAAGGTTCTCGGTGACTATGCTGCCAAGATTGAAAGTTCAGTGAATGGTCTCGTCAATGAAATCAGCAAGGCGGGCGCAGTAGGAAGCAAACTAGAGGGATTCATCACCGATATCCGTCAGATGCTTTCGACCGGAAGCGTGTCGGGTTCAGTTTCTGAACGCCAGACGTTCTCCGTGATTGAATCGATTTGCAGCCGGCTTGACGATTTTGCCGAAATGGCGGCATCGAACCTGGTAACCGAAGGCTATGATGAGATGGCGATGGAAGGCGTGGGAGCTTATGTTTCCACGGCTGAAGAAAGCAGCGAGAACGCGGCGGTTTCTTCACATACATCTGCTATTGAGACCGTGTCCTCGATCAGAAAACAGGCAGAGAAAGCAATCAGCGACAGCAAAGCGGCATTCAAAGCCCAGCTTGAAACAGCGCTTGCGAAAGCCAGCGTTTCGGAAAAAGCTGCAGTTTCAGAAGAAGAGAAACATCTTCTCTCCGAACTTTCGGGTTCTGCATCACTTGC
The DNA here is from genome assembly GCA_045597285.1 of Myxococcota bacterium. Taxonomy (GTDB): domain Bacteria; phylum Myxococcota_A; class Bradymonadia; order UBA4248; family UBA4248; genus UBA4248. The sequence continues at coordinate 2,808 of JAZODZ010000439.1, read as the reverse complement.
AAGCTTTATTCAGGCTCAAAAAGCGCTTGAACCGCATCTGACAAGTGAAGCCCGTTCCGAGCTGACCAAGATGGTTGAATCCGTGAAGCGCAGCGAGAGTCATCTTGCGGAAGTTTCAAAACAGATTAAGTTGATTGAAACCTCCACTAAGATTGCAAGTAATCTCCGCAAAGCTATCAATAACAGCAAGGCGTCGAATGTTCTTCGTACAGTTTCTGAATTTGCTTCAGAGAATGGTCAGAAGACCGTTCAGCTCGGTGATATGCGCGTCGATCGCAACTATCTCTCGACGCTCAGTGAGACATTGCAGTCGTTTGCAAGGATTCGCGATAACTACACGTTCACGAAGACGAGTTCGTCAGTTTCAGGTATGAGCGTGGAACGTCTTGAGCGCATGTTGTCAACCATTAAGCCTTCTGAAAAGGTTTCGGATATTTCGAAAGTGTCGACGGAATCGATTGATGAGCTGGTTCGCTCCGAGACGGTTCTTGGGTATGACGAGATCATCCCTGCCGGCAAGGAATGGGTTGCTCAGAACGCGCATTATCCTTCCAATGTTGTTTCTGGCGATATTGCATCGGTTCTCGGACCTGAGAAAGCCGCATCAATTCATGCCTCTGACTTTGTGAATGGACGTGTTTCGAGCATTCAGGCTCTTGCATCGGCACTAGAACGTTCGGCATCTCAGAACAAATCGCATACCGAGATTACGACCTATTCGGTTTCCGATGCGGGTGAAGCCATCAAGGTGTCGGTCAAAGCTGAGAACGGCGATTCAGTCAACAAGACGTTCGAGTTAAAGCATTCGGTGGGTCAGGCGTACAATCCTGCTTCAATTGAAAATCTTGAAAACATTAAGAAGTCAATTCAGGCTAAGATCAATGTTACGCGTCAAAGCTCTCCGATATCGGTTTCCGGTGTCGAAACGTTTATTCCGGTCATTGCCGGTGCCAATCAGACGAATTCGATGGCTTCGGATGACGCTTCAATGGCATTGGTAAACGGAACGATGGCTTCTGCCAACGGTTCGGCGGTTTCGGCTTCTGCCAACGGTTCGGCGGTTGCGGCTTCTGGCAACGGTTCGGCGGGTTCTGCCCATAGTTCGATGGCTTCTGTTAACGGTTCGATGGCTTTGTCCAACGGCTCAGCGGTATCGAATTCGGATTCGGCAAGCAAGCATGGCGTTTCCTATATGACATCTGCCGCGGCATTTGCCGATATGGCGAAACTGAGAACAATTGCACCTCTGTCCGGCAATAGAACAGCTCTTGCCACCTCGATTGATGCCAAGAGCAGCAACGAAAAGTTCTATATGAGTATAGGTGGTGTAGATTTCGAAATGACTGCGAACGATTTCGTTCACATGGTTGCCAAACCCACGATGATGTCAGCGGCAATCAAGCAACCTAGCCTGATGGATGCCAGCAACATTCTCTTCTCTGGTTATGCATCAATGATGTCAGAGAGTGGTGAGCGACGTTCGATCAATACACTTCGCAAAGCTTATCTCGACAGTCTTTCCAATGCGTCCCGTTACAGCGCACATAGCGAAATCGGTTTCAGTACCGAGAGCTTCACGCACTTAATGGGTATTTCTTCGAAGCCGTCGTTTACTTCGAAAGAAAGCGTTGGCAATTCGGAAGCTCGCATGAGCGGCATTTCGGCGCAGAATCGCGACTATTCAAGCAGCAGTTCTTTTGCTGCGGACATCGCGGATAACCGAGAACAGGCTGTTTCTCCCGATTTCGTGGGTGACACCAACTATGCATGGGTTTCCAACCAGGTATCTTCAGATATCCGTAATGCACTGGCTCGTATGAACGAGGCCGAATCTGAATCATCGCATCAGTATTTGAGCCGCGTGGAAAATATGCTTGATTACGTTGAAACGCTCAGCGAACGCAACGTGGGTGTATTTTCAACAGATGAAACGGTTCGCGTACTTCTTGAGGCTCTTCCATCCGAAGGCGAGCTTGGTAACAAGGGTCTTCCGAAATGGAGACAGCGAGATACGCGTGCGACACGTGCAGCCGAGGCACGAGAACTCCGCGAAGCTCTGGCCAAGATTGGAGCACAGCCAGTTCAGGGTGTTCAGCGGTTTGCGGACAGAAAATATGTCAGTCCGAATCTGCTGCAAAATCAAGAATCCGGCGCGGCACCTCTTTTCAGTAGCGGTACCGAGGGTTCGACAACGCCGAAAGCGACCGCGAATTCGAGTAATTCTGGCAACAGCCAGTTCTGCAGTTCATCCATTAAGGACGAAGATCTTCAGTTCATAGCCGAAGAAGTGTTCCGTAAGATAGAAGAGAGTCTCAACGAAGAGCATCAGCGTAGGAGGTCAGAATAATGAGTCAAGAATTAAAAAAGGTAATGATTGTCGCGACTGAAGGTGACGGCACTACAGTCGAAACGATGTTCAACCCGAAAGAGTTGAGCTTTACGAAATCAGTCAACTGGTCAGATGACAACGTTGGTCAGGGAACCAATTTCCCTGCATTGGCCTTCACCGCTGGTCAGGCCATAACCGTGAGCATCGAACTTTTCTTCGATTGCTATGAAAAATCTGATCAGGACGTTCGTCCCGAAGTCAAAAAATGTGTTCACCTTTGCGAAATTCAGGATTGCAAGGGTGAAAAACGTCCACCTATCGTCCAGCTTGTTTGGGCAGACTCCGATCCGATTGGTGTTGGGAATTTTACCGGTGTGGTTGAATCCGCTCAGGTCAAGTACACCATGTTCACTACGACAGGAGTTCCTTGCCGTGCCAGCGTAACGGTTTCCATAAAACAAGCAACCGAAGTTCATGAC
>JAZODZ010000438.1:0-17260 GCA_045597285.1 Myxococcota bacterium | reverse complement strand
AAGCCATAGAACCGCAAATCCGATAAAACATGACGAGGGATGATTGAAATTGTTTCTTTAATTGTTGCAGATGGGGCTGAAAATCAATAAAATAGTCGCAGGTTTATTGTGTTTAAGTGGAGGTGGTTATGAGCAAAGAGTTTTCACAAGAAGAAAAGATTCAGCCGATTGTGCCATTGGAAGGCGGACTTGAGAGAGTTTTGTCGGGCGATGCACCGCAGGTGGATGGCGGCGAGACGACGGTGAGTTCGAATCCGGCGATGGGAAATGCAGGAAATGCGCCCGCGGGAAACACCCCGCAGATGGCACCAAGCCCTGCCGCACAGCAACCGGTCCAAATCAACGATAACCCGAATGGGGTCTGGCAAGATCCCAATACGAACAAACGTTATGCTCGCTTTACGCAGCCGGCTACGGAAGATTTCAGTACGCAGAATTCGCTTTCCTTCATGTTCATGCAGCAGGATGAGACGACCGGCGAAGCTAAAGATATGTCGGCTTTGAATCGTCATGATGCCGAGGTCAACCCGGTATCAACAGACAAGAAATATTCTCCTGTCTCTGGCGGCAAATCAATCGAGGGAGACGGCAAGCCTGAACTCAAGGATCTTGTCCATGAAGATCCGGCCGGATCGGCCGTCCAATATATGCAGGGGACTGTCGACGCGCCAAATACTACCAGCCGCATTATGTCGGGACTTTTTATCGATGGCACGCCTATTTCCGACGATGTTCGTCAGTATAACATCGCAGACTGCTATTTTCTCGCTGCCCTTCTTCAGGTCGTCCACAATGACCCGATGAAAATCGTCAATATGATGAAGCTGGTTGGCGACACGGTTTCGACGACGTTCTATTATCGCGATGCGCAGAAACAATATCATCCAGTCACGATCAATACGAAACTGGGAATTATCGGGCGAGAAATCGATAACACTAATACCTTTGCCTACATGGGTGCCAGAATCCGTGTGGCGAATGCGCCAAAACGTTCGCTTTGGTCTTCGTCGATTGACAACATGACGCTCAAAGTCGATAAGCGTAGTTTCTACGAAGCCGCATACTGGGTCAACTGCATGGAACAGGCGTATTCGCTTTATGCGCAGAATTATGGCGAGACTGGCCGCGGGCAGGAACAGGGGTCAGATATCCATACGGAAAGATTTGCGGCAGCCGATTATGGTTTCCATTGTTGGTGTCTTTCGTTTTTCTATGGTGACAAGGCTGAGAACCAGGCACCGACGAATGAATACTGGCGTCAGCAGGGATATGGACAATATGTTGATGGCCGACTTGCACACGATGATGAGGGAGAATACAAAGCTAAATCATTTGAGGATGACAACGATTTGACGTCGGCTCTTCTCGATGATGATGCGCTTTTGAGCCAGAATGCACCTGTTATTCGGCAACTCATCAAACTCGCCCAGACCGAAGGTAAAAATAACGGCGATGCCACCTATATGGGGGCATGGATCCCAATGAAAGAAGCGGTGTTTAATCTCCAGCATATTTCCGGGCTCATCAAACAGAAACTCGAAGCGAGCTATCGGTCTGGCGAGAATGTGGCATCGATTGACGATGCAATATTGCAGCTTAAGACGATTTCGGATACTTGCGCAGTCTATATCAATACGATCAACGGAACCGTTCGCGAGGGAACGGGAGGGATGCAGTACAAAGTTCTGATCGACAATGCCTCGCTGGCGCTCGAAAAGAACGCGGCATTCCAGGCGCTGAATCTTTCGGAGTATCAGACTTTCCGTGAAATGGTTGGCACGACGGTGAATTTCGTCAATAACCAGTATCTCGATCCGGCACTCCAGGGAGTCACGGCTGGTGAAAAACGTAAGGCAAATATCTTCGTTTACAGCGGTCATGAATATAATATTATGACTGCGAAATTTGTGGACAAAACAGGTGCCCCGGTGACTGATTTGACAAGGGTCGACATTTCAAACCTCGATGTGAATAAGTCAATGGTGACGCTTCAGAACCCGCATGGTACGACGCGTAAGAATCTGCATGAGGATACCGAACAGGGCCGCGGTGGAACCTTCGATATCTCATTAAAGAGCCTGTTTAATAACGCTTCAAGGATTAGCGCGGTCGATGTCAAGGGTTCTGGACAGCAGGGACAACAGGCGAATCCGTAAATTGCAATTTTCACAGAGGTTTATATGAATAAAAGACTGCCAGACGTTGGTAGTCTTTTATTTTGCACTTTAACAAGCAGGGAATATGAAAAAATTATATTTTGTTTCGTTCATTTCATTGTTGTTGCTCACGGTAACGGGATGTCACGGAAAGAATAACGTTAATACGGCTGCCACGACCGATGCTGGCGCTATGCCGGCGGTCGGTGCGGATTGGGGAGACTGGGTGCCGGGTTATAGTGGGGATGATGGGAATGAGACTGATGGTAATTCGGTCGATAACCTCTATGAGTGCGGTTCGCCGCTTTGTGAACCCGGGAGTGCATGCAAAACGGGGTTCTGTTATAAACATGGCGAGTACGAAAACAATGCATCGGAGGATGTTTTCTATTGCAACGATCCTAAAGGTTGTAACTGTGGCTCGCGTAATGCCGTATGCCCCAAAGGTGCCGTCTGTATCATCGAAAGTGACCCCGATCTTTCAGCCGTTTCTTATCGTTGTCATAAAGTCGATGCGGATGTAGATATTAATAATGCGAGCGAATCCCTTGAAGCCATTGCTTATGATGCTATATATGAACCGGAACTGAATAATGTTATATTCCATGAGGAGTATTTTAGTAAGGATGATGTATTAAAACGCAAAAATTATATTTTATATATAATGAATGGTGTTGATTATAATGAAACGTCAGTAATATGTACTGATCCGGGGTGCGATTGCCGGGGTGAACCGCTCAAACCGGGCTATTTATGCGTTGAGCGCCATATTGTCTTCGACAGGGCTGATTCTGAAAAAGATTCATGGGAATATTCAGAATATGGGGTCTGTCCCAAGCCCTATAAGACGAAGTGTAAATATGGTGATTTTTGTGGACATTGCGATATTGCAGAAGATGTGGCAGAACAGGTTTGTATGAATCAGAACGGCTGCGCGTGTGGCGATGGCGTCATTCCGAAGGGGGATGTCTGCAAGGACGGCCATGCGCAGTGCAGTTCGACGCATTCGCGCCCGGGATGTAGCTGTGGCGATAAAGTATTAGAACCCGGTTATGGATGCTATTCAAGTCGCTTTATTTGTCAGGCGGATGAGACGTGTGATTGTCATGGCACGAATATCCATCGCGGTGATATATGCGAAAAAGATAGGTTTATATGTGGTGCCAATGCGAGGACGCCGGGCTGTCTGTGCGGTGAAAAAACGCTTAGGGACGGCTATCGATGCTTCCAGAAATCCCAGACGTGTGACTGCGAAGGGGAAGATTGCAAGTGCGCGTGCGGCAATGCACAGATCGCGCGTAATGCGGTCTGCCGCGATGACGATACACCGCTTGTCGTGAATGCCTATAAACATGAAGACGCAGAACGCGGTGATATACTCATTTGTGGCAATGACAGGGTAAGCCTTATGCCGCACCGTGATTTGTTTAATGGCTTGTATTATATGAATATCGACGATCCGGAAGATCAAGAAATTATGTGCAAATGCGGTACGGCGATGTCGTACCCCGGCGAAGACTATGCGTGTGCGTTTAAGGGTTCCACAGTTGGCTCGGGGTGCGAGTGGACGATGGTTTCGACGCTCGCGGGCTGGCAATGCCAGCGCTTTGAAGGATGTCAATGTGGTGCGTCAAAGTGCGATCCCGGTGATATATGCGATATCGATCAGGATGGTACCAAGAGTTGCAAGAAATTCCTGACATTTGAAGGCGAATGCGGCGCTCATACTCTGCCTCCGACGACGATAGGTAATGGCGGATATGCTTGTTATGATCCCTATCCACCGAAAAAGACTCCGGGGTGGTATTGCAATAAGACCGAGGGTTGCGAGTGTGGCAATATCAAATGCGAGTATTTACAGAGTTGTCAGACACCGGGTAACTGCGGCGAAAAATTGGATCAAAGCGATGTAGAATATCTTGAAAAACCTGTCATCGATAGAGAAGAAGGCGATGTATAATTTCGCGGCGTATCGGCTTTGCCGATACGTCGCGGCTATCTCGCCCGCGAGCATCCGCTCGCTGGCTCAATACGCCGCTTTGCCTGTGCTATTCGCCAACGGCGAATACGCACAGGCTTTTTTTATGGTAACAAATCCCCCCTGACGATTTTACCTGTCTCATTCATGGATTGGACTAAGCTCTAAATTCAGATTTATCATCAGGATTTGAACTATTGCCTACTGCCTATTGCCTATTGCCTAATTGCGGTAGGGAATACGGACTAAAAACAGCATTCATCCCAGTTATACATTCCCATGAATCTCATGAATTAAATCCATACTTTGACGAATCCATTTCTCCAGCTTCTGTATATTGACATCCCGGCTGGTTTGCATATTCCTGAGTTCCTGTTCTTTGTCGTCATCGATTTGAATCAAAGAATCGAGAGGCTGTGAAATATGCTTATTGATATATCGCCTGCTATAGTTAAGAAATTCGGATGCTTCTTGTTGAAATGCACTTCGCACACCTCGACTGGCTTCACGCTTTTTATTTTCTATTTCAAGATTCTTGGTTTCAACTTTTTGCATTGCTGTATCAATACAACCCAAAACAGCTAATGCCATATTGGCAATATTCATTGCATTTGAAGCAAGCGATACTTTTTTTCCATTCTTTTTCAGTGTTTTAATGCCATCTACGCAAAGCAATGCCACATCTTTTACGTCCTTTTTGGGCAGAGAACGAACGAAATCCCAAAATCTCCTTCCAACGCTTTCTGTATGAACATCAGATACGAGATCAGAAAGTGTACTGAAAGAATCAGAATACGCTTCGTCAGACTCATCTTTATATTTAAGCCCCAATTCATTCAGACGTTGATCGATAAGCAGGCGAACATCCCCCAACGTGCTGTGAATACTATCTTTTGATTTGGTAATATTGGTATCGAGAAAATCTATAAGATCGTGTTCGTTTCTGTTGTCGTTTTGAATACTATTGCCAACTTCTTTGCCGATATTCCTGATGTTTTCATTCGTGGATAAAAAGAGCGCGTTCACATCGCGTTCCAGTTGTGTACGTTTTACCATCAGTTCGTGTCGATGCTCGTGAATATGCCGGAGTTCTGTGCCTTCTGCCGAATCTTGCGGCTGTAGCATTTCTCCGGCTTTTTCGATGGTATCGCGGAGGATATATAATCCCGTCGTGAGTTTGGAGGTAATGCGCTTTTCTTCCACAAATCGATTGAGGGTGTCGATAAATGCCTGATATCCGCTCTGTTCAATGAGTTCATCCGCATATTCCGGATCGTCATCCTTTTCAGCCACCCCCTCGAGATAGGAATCGGCCGCAAGAAACGATATGTAAAGCTGTTCCGGGGTAAATGGTAACAGAACAGGTTGCAGTGCTTCCTTGATGATGTTTTGCTGTGCCTCGGTGTTGCCGTTCGTCGTGCGATCCATCTTGTTGATGACGAGAATCATTTCGCTGGCTTTGCCGCTGTCGATGGCCAGTTTTCTAAAGTGTTCGGCAATATGCTCGTCAAACAGTTCATTGGTCACGACAAATATGAGCAAATCCGCGCTCGCAATCGCATGATAAGAAATTTCGTCATGGTCGGGATGAAGTTCGGTATGGATTCCCGGCGTGTCCACAATCTCAATCCCGTTCCAGTCGAATCGCTGAACCTTCTCCGTCGTGATATTCGCGCCGACTGCGATATCCTCGCGGCCCGTGAGCATCTTGAGAAGGGATGATTTCCCCGCGCTGTATTGTCCCACGACGACGATGCGGACTTTATTGCTCTGCTCTGCGGCTTCGATCTGTTTATCGAGCGTTGCCATGAGTTCGGTAAAATCTATCTTTGGATTGGCCTGTGAAATGGCTTTTAAATCGTTTTTAAAACCGTCCAGAAGTAATCGTTTCCGCTTCGTGAATTCTTCTATCTTTAACATGGAGTCTCCTGTCATTTGTCATTGCGCATTGTGTTCGGGTGGATTTTCGCGAGATTCATCCGTTCTGTTTTTTAATATCCAGATCGGAACATCCGCGATCTGCTGTGCCAGTTGAATTTTCGCTGTATCTATTGCCTTGGAGGATGGCTTGATGCGAGTTGCACCATCGATAAGTTTGATTCTGTCTTCTTCGATATCGAGAATATCGGCTATCTGACTCGATATTTTGGGGATTCGACTGGACACCTGAATATCCTCTGCCATCAGTGCCCTCAGTGCCTCGGTACTGACGCGACTGACTGCCGTTTCATCGTGCATCTCGATGAGAACCGCGTTCCCCGGAATTCTCGCAATGGCTTGTATTTGCTCATCCATCGCATTCAGACCACAGTGCAAAAATGCTTCCCTCACGATATCCTTGTGCAACGTGCAAAGCACCTTGTTCAACTTCGACGCGAGCTGTAGCAGGCCGTGATATAGATCAAACTGCCGGTCGCGGATAGTTTGCATTTTATTCAATGTATTATCAATAATATGGGTGACGATGATTTCTCTCAAAAAACGATTCATGTCATTTTCTAAATTGACGCAAATATCTTGAATGCGCCTATTTAGTTCTTCATCAATAGCCTTCTTTCTATCTTGTATTTTTCTTTCCTTGCTGTTCAAAAATAAGCTCGTGAGACCCGTAATGCCGGCACCAATCGCGACCACTCCACCGACAATTGGCCCTCCTATCCAAGCCGCCGGAACCGCTAACGTCGCAAGCGTGCTAAATGCGCTTCTAAAATGCTCTTTAGTTTTTGATATGCTATCAAACTTTAATGCTTCAAAAGAATTCGTGGGTAATTCGAAGATAAATTGTTCTGGCGTGATAATATTTTCAGAAAACTGCTTCATTCGTTCGTAAGCAAATTGTGCCAGGCCCGATGCATCAAATTGATGACGGTTTCCAATATGACTACAAATATTCTCCCATTCGGTTTCTGCTTTTGGATTTTCATAATTTTCATCTGCAAAGCAAGATGTTTCTCGCTCAAACTCATCGCGAATTTTCTGGCAAATATTACGAATCTCTTGCGTTGCGTCTGGAATATATTCATTGTCTCGCCAATTCTGTACGTCCAATATCGTTCTGTCGATCTTCATATAGGATTTGCAACATTCACGCGCAAATCCATATAAAATGTCGAGTGCGTCAATCATAGGTTTGCTAATGATGTCCGCAAAGTTTTTCATTCGATAAAATCGGCCTCTCGTTTTCACAATCTCGATAATATGATCGGTCAGGTTGCCAATGCGGCTAATTTGTTGATATCTCTCTGCGATATTCAAATCATCTGTCTGCTGTGCCGCGAAAGCTGATTTTAAATGCACATATACGAATGGAATGCGTTCCCATGACTGATCGTATTTTGGCGCAAATTCGAGAAATTGTCGTCGCAATGTTTCGAGACGTTCCATATCGAACCGTCTTTCTATCTGCTTTTCGATGAATCGCGGGCTTTTTCCTTCCGGCATGGCCGCTTTTACATTGATGGCACACAGAATGGGCTTGCCGAGCTTGATGAGCTGGCTGAACCATTCTGCTTCCGATTCCTGCGGCCCGTCATCGGTCAGCAAAAATAGAATCATATCGGCCTTTTTGGCTTCGCAAAACGCTATATCCGCATCCTCCTGGCCGTCTACTGCCGCGATGCCCGGCACATCCGTGATATCGAGGTGATTCCATATATAATGCCGAACATCCCGCGTGGTGCGCTGCGCTCCCAGACCTATGCTCTGACCGTTTCCATGCGTCAGAATTTCCATGAGCGTCGATTTGCCCGCCATCGTTCGCCCAAATAGCGTGACGGAAAACCGCGACATATTCTTTCTATGATATTCCAAATCTCGCTCGATACTGGTTTCAATTTTAATAATATCCTGAATTTTCTCTAAATTTGTTTTTAATAACTTTAATGTATTGGGCATCCGAATGGGCGATTGCTCGATCGATGATATGTTATATTTTGCTTCCTCTTTTGCCTTGAATAACAAGGATCTGCTTTCTTCTGTCAGCCTTGCGGCAATGTTGTACCACGATGTCGCGACTTGTGTGCAATCTTCAAGTACGGATTGTAAATTGTTGTCTGATTCGCTCATACGCCTGGAATCCACGAAATTACCTCATTATCAGTCTATCATGGCATGACAAACTGGTGGAATCATAAAGAATAGACGCGTATGATGTCAATATGTCTGTATTTGTCGTAACAGAATTTAATTAGGATACATGAAATAATGCTTCCCTTCAACACGGCTCTTATACACATAACGGAACTGGCGAAATATTGGCACCGCACCAATCCCCTACATCGGTTTTATCGGCGTAATAACCAAGTTGGGTGCTTTGATTATTATTTCAATCAACCCTGTGGGGTGATTTTATGCGATTACATCTTGACTTTATAACTTGACATTCCAATGTATAGCGAGGGAATAAAGTGATCCTAAAATTTTGGCAGATGTTCGGTCGTGTCTCCCAAATAAAACATTATAAAACGTCCAAAAACCGCGCTATAATTGTCCTGACACCGGCTTTTTTGAATGCGACGGTTGCCTTGTAATCGTTGCCTGTTTTTTCCAGCTTTACGACATCGCCTCGCCCGTGAATGCTATGGTTCACGATGGTTCCAATTTTGATGATGCGTCCGTTGCGCGAGGTTGCGACGGTATTGTCGGGCAACTGGATCGGTTCCGGATCGCGCTCGACGGCTTTGGGACGGTCGGCATGGATGTCGATGGCATCCTCTTCGTAGAAAGTGTCGGGGAAAAACTCATTCTGTGCGGGCGGTTTCTTTTTGCCGAATGTTCGGACGGGCGGATCGGCGCTTTCGAAATAGCCACGCGACGCCGGGGCGGGTTTCGGGCGAGCGGTGGATGACCAGGCGAGTTTGGGCATCGCGCTGGCGGGCTTGAACGAGGAGTCTTCGATGGTGCTGAAATCGATGACATCGGGATCGTCGGGTCGCTGCATCTCGTCAAAGAAACGGCTCCGCGTCTGCGTCAGCTGTCGCCCGTACTCGTGGCTGATGAGTGCGTACGACATGGTCAGTTCATGACGCGCACGTGTCATGGCGACGTACATCAGGCGGCGTTCCTCCTCGACATCGCACGTCGCGCCGCCGCGCTCCAGCGGCAACACCCCGTCTGCCGCGCCGACGATAAACACGAGGTCGAACTCCAGCCCCTTGGCGCTGTGGATCGTCATTAAATTCAGGGCATGGCGCGTTTCATCGGCTTCCGGGCGAATCAGCGTCATGTCTTCGAGGAACCCGGGCAAATCGTTCGGGCTCTTTATCTGATGCGCATCCAGTTCCTGAATCAGGCTGTGAATGCGGTCTTCGGCATCGGAAAATTCCTGCCCCTTCTGGGCCGTGACTTTTTTCAGATGATCGAGAAAATGCGTCTCGTCGATGATATCGAGCAGCGTATCGCGAGGCGGCCGCTGACGCCAGTTTTCGACGCGTTCAAACAAGGCGAGCAGTGACTGGCAGCCGGTGGCCAGCTTTGCACCGCCGCGTGGAATCTTGCAACGCCCCGACGCAATATCCTCAAGCACGGAATGCAGGCACTCGGTTGGCGAAAGCCCGAATTCCGCTTTCTTCTGTACGAGATCCACGAGCTTGTCCGCCGTCTTTTCGCCTATGCCTCGCGCGGGTTTGTTGATGATGCGGCGCAATGCCACGGTGTCCGCCGGATTCACGAGAAGGCGCAGATACGCGATCAAATCGACGATCTCCTCGCGCTCATAAAACCCCGTCGCGCCGACGACCTGATACGGTACCGCATGGTGCGTGCACTCGCGTTCGAAGCTCACGGACTGGCTGTTTTTTCGGTACAGAATCGCAATCTTTTCCCAGCCGATGCAAAGCGCCCGTCGACGCGCAATCACGCGCCCGATGATGTCCGCCGCCTCGTCCCAGTCCGATTCATAAGAAATGATATGAACCTTTTCGCCGCCGCGCCGATCCGTCCAGAGGCGCTTTTCGGTGCGCACTTCGTTGCACGCAATCAGATTCCCGGCGCAGGTCAGAATCGGCTGCGTCGAACGATAATTCTGTTCGAGCTTAAATACCTCGCACGCGCCATAGCGATCCGCAAAATGCAGAATCGCGCCCGGATCGGCCCCACGCCATGTATAAATCGACTGATCGTCATCGCCGACAACCGTCAGCCGCGTCCCTGGCCCGCATAAATACTCGAGGAGCAGCAACTGAACCGTATTCGTGTCCTGGAACTCGTCGACGAGAATATGCCGATACCGCGCCTGCACTCGATACCGAACATTCTCGTGATTCCGCAGAATTTCGAGCGGTTTTTGCAGCAACCCCGCAAAATCCACGGCATTGTTCTGAATCAGCGCTTTCTCATATTCCGCATACACGCTTGCGATGGTCTGGAGCGCCCGCGTTTTTGCCTCGGACATCGCGGCCTCGGGCGAATCTCCGGCCTCTTTCCAGCTCATAATCCTGTCCATGTATTCGGACACTGCCGTACTCTGTTTTTTCGTTTCCGATTCCGTCAGTTCGTTGGACGGTGCGCCGATCAGGCTCATCTGCGTCATAATCTTCTTAATCAACGCCTTCTGTTCGGTTTCGGAATAAATTGAAAATGACGGTTCGATGCCGCCGTATGCGGCAAAAGTGCGCAAAAATCGTGCGCCGAAAGAGTGAAACGTCGAGAGCTGAAGCCCCGCGTGATCCTCGTCGATCAACGCCAATGCTCGCTCGCGCATTTCGGTGGCGGCCTTGTTGGTAAAGGTGATGGCCAGGATCGACGATGGCGCGACGCCCTGGGTAATCAGCCAGGCAATGCGGTGCGTCAGAACGCGCGTCTTGCCGCTTCCCGCACCGGCCAGAATCAGGCAATGCCGGGCGCCGTGATACGTGACGGCATCGCGTTGGGGAGGATTGAGCGTGTCGAGCGAAAATGTCATGGCCAGCCTACAAAAAAAGCCGCATAAAGCGGCTTAATCTCTGCCGAGGGCGGGACTTGAACCCGCACGTCCCAAGGGGACAGAAGATTTTAAGTCTCCTGCGTCTACCATTCCGCCACCCCGGCTCGTTGAAAACGCGTTTCAACGGCGCGGCTTTTATAGCGCTTTTCGCCCGGTGTCAATATTTTTGTTTTTGTAAGGCACGGCTATCGGCCTACGGCCGATACGCCGTGCTCGCTCGCCTAGAGACGTGCCGCGCGTCTCTACGGCTCGCAATCTCCATATTTTGCTCTCCTATGCGCCTCGCGGCGCATACGGCGAGCATGGGGCGCGGCTATCGGCATTGCCGATACGCCGCCCGTCCGTGGGCGCTCGTAACACATACATCCATAGTTATGATTTCGGGCTATCGGCACGCAATCGTCACCTAACTTGTGACATCTCCAATGAGAGCACAGGTTTCGTGGGGGCCGATAAAAACACATAATTCAGAAACACTGTTAGGGACTGAATAGTTACCAGCTAAGGCCTTATCTTTTAAGCAGATTTGAATAACAACCGATTTTGTGCTATACTGTATCATCTTTTTCGGAACTTCGTTTTCTTTCGCGCGAGGTTTATGTCCGAATTCTGCTATTTATAGCTCCATTTAGGTAGTAACATGAAAAAAAGTTTATATTTTTCCCTGGTTTCCATTCTCGCTTGCTGTGCCATGTCAGCTTGCGATGATTCTTCTGCTTCACATGCGCACTATAATACAATCGAATCAACGTATGAACTCTGCCATGATACTGTCGATAACGACAATAATCAGCTAACAGACTGTGAAGACCCAAACTGTTCCAAGTTTTGCACTCCCGTGACAAAAGAATGCGGCATCAACGACGTTCCTAAGTGTTCTGTCGACAACCCCAACGAGCGCATATTCTGCCAGGATGAGACCTGGAAAACAGAAATCTGTGTCTTTGGCTGTAAAGACGGTGACTGCATTTCGTGCGATTCGATCAATTCAGAAAAATGCGAAAACAATATTCACTATTTCTGCACCGAAACCGAGTATAAACAGGAAACATGTGAAAATGGTTGCGATGGCATCCATTGCAGTGCTTGCGTGATTGGCGAGTCCAAATGCAGCGATGACGGTTCCTCACTTGAAACCTGCAAAAATGACGGTGGTGTCAATGCCTGGGCTTCAGTTAAATGTGATGGCGGTTGCGCCAATAAAGAATGCCAGGGTTGCGCAAATACTGGTGACAAAAAGTGCAACGGCAATACGCTTGAAATCTGCAAAGATGACCATACTTACGATAAAATTGATTGCCCAAGCGGCTGCGAAAATAACGAATGCCTGAACTGCGTTGAAGGAACCCTCTCCTGTTCCGAAGACCTGAAATCCGTTCTCAAATGCGTGAATAATCAGCTCACCACGGTCGCGACATGCAAAATGCTTTGTAGCGCAGGTGCCTGCAATGATGAGAACGGAAATCACATGAAAGACGAATATGAACCCGATGAACCCGGCGATGAGTGCATCAAGCAGGAAGATTGCGATGGCAACCTCTTCTGTGACAGCTTCATTGGTGTATGTTCAACGGCTTGCACAGACGATTCCCAATGCGTCGATGGCTATAAATGCCGTCCTGATGGCCGTTGTGCCGCCGAAGCATTCGAAACAGTATGGAGAACGGATGAAGCCGAACAAAGCATCCAGATTCCAGCCGCTTTCGCAGACAACTGCGATTTCGAAGTCGACTGGGGCGATGGTTCCGCACCCGAGTCCTTTAAATCCTGTCCATCCAATCACATTAACCATACCTATCAGGAAGCTGGTGATTATCACGTCACAATTACTGGGATGTACGAAGGATGGAGATTTGCTTCGTCTCCCAAATTGCCGGAACTCGACAAGGATGTTCCTGCCAGACTGATTAAAATCATTTCGTATGGCCCTGTTGGCCTCGGTGAGAATGCTTTCGCAAACGCAACCCAGCTCTTTGAACTGCCTACCATCGATATTCCTGACGCATCTTTACTCACTTCGATGGAAAATGTATTCAAAAATAACAAAAAGCTCGAAGCCGGTGTCAGCAAATGGGATGTTCACAACGTAACTACCATGAACGCAGCATTCTCCGGTGCTGAAATCTTCAACGACTCGCTCGCAAAATGGGATATCTCAAGCGTTTCTACACTTAAAGAAATGTTTAATGGCGCTGAGGCCTTTAATCAGGACGTGAGTGTCTGGGATACTTCCAAAGTTACGGATATGAGCGGTGTGTTTAAAAACGCTTTGGCATTCAATGGTGAACTCAATAGCTGGGATACATCTAAGGTCACGACCATGAGCGAAATGTTCATGTCCGCCACCTCTTTCGCACACGATTTGGATAAATGGGATACATCAAATGTCAAGGACATGAGCAGAATGTTCCATGAAGCCACTAACTTTAACAATAATATCACCACTTGGAATACTTCAAACGTCATCGATATGAGTGCCATGTTCGTTCGTGTCACGAATTTCAACCAGAATATCGGTGTCTGGGATACTTCCAGTGTCTCTGATATGCGTTATATGCTTGCCAACTGCGAAAAGTTCAACCAGGATATCTCCAAATGGAATACATCCAATGTTACTGACATGAGTTATATGTTCTCGGGTGCTACCATCTTTAATATTAACATTAGCGGATGGGACGTCTCCAATGTCACCGACATGAGCAGTATGTTCTCTGGCGCTTTGGCCTTTAGCCAGGATATTTCCAAATGGAAAGTCGATAATGTCGTTGCAATGAACAGTATGTTCTCCAGCGCTAAAAAGTTCAACGCAAACATTAGTGGTTGGAATGTCAGCAACGTGACATCAATGGAAAGAATGTTCTACGAAGCTGAAAAATTTAATCAGAAACTCGACAGCTGGAAAGTTAATAATGTCACAAACATGAGACTTATGTTTGCGAATACCAAGGTCTTTTCATCGCCCCTCAATTCGTGGAATACATCTAATGTTACGGATATGAGCGGTATGTTTATGAATTCTACTGTCAGCAACATAAAAATCGAAAATTGGGACACTTCAAACGTCACCGACATGAGCCAGATGTTTTCAGGTGCCGAAAAATTCAATGACGATATTTCTAAATGGAATACCAGCAACGTCACAAATATGGCCGGCATGTTCCAGCAAGCCAATTCATTCTCTCAGGATCTCAGTAAATGGGATACGTCCAAAGTCACTGATATGAGCGCCATGTTTAACAGCGCCACTTCTTTCGACAAGAGTATCGGTAATTGGAATACCAGCAACGTCACCAGTATGGCTGATATGTTCTATCGCGCCGAAGCCTTTGATCAGGATCTCAGCAAATGGGATACATCAAAAGTTATTGATATGAGTGGAATGTTTTCTTATGCGAAGATCTTCAATCATAGTTTGAATTCATGGAAAGTTAGCAATGTAACTAATATGAAAGGCATGTTCGAACATGCTACAAAATATAATAAAGATATGTCTTCGTGGGATGTTTCAAATGTGACCGATATGTCCAAAATGTTCAGCGGTGCAACAGCATTCTCACAATCCCTCGAAGCCTGGACTCCCACATCGCTTGAGAGCTGCTTCTCCATCAAGGATATGTTCAAAGATACAAAGATGACATGTTCCACCGTAACCGCACTTCTTGCCAAATGGGCTCAAACCTCATGCGACTCAAAAGAAGTCGGTTGCAAATAATAGTTCCACATATTTAAGCTGAGTAAAATCCCCCTTTTCGATTGCGTGAAAAGGGGGATTTTTTTGCTCCGTTAAACGAGTGTGGCAAAATAAGCAATTCTTCGATAAAGGAATCTACTATACCGATAAGACGAATACGGTGGATTGCAAATAATGACACGAATTGGGGCTGAACCGTTACGAGAAAATAAACCATCCATCGAATACAAATTATTCATGTAATCGCATTGGGATTGGCACCGTACTTTAGGAGGAGTGAGATAGGTTTTTCCGAGGCATACAGCCTCGGGCAATATCTTTCCCCTGTATCAATTTGGGTTTGGGTATTAATTATTGATATCGTTTTATTGGATTTCGTTTACGCTTTCTTATAAACGCATACCCTCATTTCCACGGCTATTCCTGTGCGAACGATTGCTGAGAGCCTGTGCTGACCGTTCCAGGAGCCGTCTTGATCTGTTTCTTTCCCTTTCGATGGCTGATGCGTTACAAAAACATTTTGCCGCGCGTATGCAATAGCGCGGCAGGCACGCCGTATGTCAATAGGCGTGCCGCACAAAAACACAACAACCACCGGATTTCCCGCCTATATGCCGCTTGCATTCCGCATATCGAATGGAGTATCCATCGCATCCGCCCTTAAGACTTCAATCTTATCGACGCCCACCACCTCATTTTCAACGAAATGCCCATGATTTATGCCGACAATGCCGCGACAACCGCGCTCAACCCGAAAGCACTGGACGCCATGCTACCCTATATGACGCAATGTTTTGGCAACCCATCGAGCATTCACGACATGGGACAGAAAGCCAGCCAGGCGATGACGAGTGCGCGGCAAACCATCGCCCGGTGCCTGTCGTGTTCACCCCGCGAACTGACTTTTACATCCGGCGGCACCGAAGCCGACAATCAGGCCATCCTGTCCGCCGCCAGCCTTGGCCGGAAATCGCATAAAACACACATCATTACTTCGGCCTTCGAGCATCACGCCGTCCTGAATACCCTGAAAAAACTTGAATCCGACGGCTTCAAAGTCACCTATCTCGATGTTCGCCCCGATGGCATCGTCCGCCCCGAACAGGTCGAAAACTGTATCACGCCGGGCACATGTCTCGTCACGATTATGGCAGCAAACAATGAAACCGGCACGATACAGCCCGTGTCCGAAATCGGCCGGATTTGCCGTCAGAAAGGCGTCATTTTTCATACCGATGCCGTGCAGGCCGTCGGACACATTCCCGTCAGCATCCAAGCGCAGAATATCGACATGCTTTCGCTGTCCGCGCACAAATTCGGCGGCCCCAAAGGTATCGGCGCACTGTACGCCCGCAAGGATATTCCGCTGACGAGCCTCATCGAAGGCGGCTCACAGGAACGCGGCAAACGCCCCGGCACCGAAAACGTCCCGGCCATCGTCGGCATGGCGGCCGCGCTCGAAGATGCCTGTCTCCATCTCGACGAAGTGCAATGCCGCCTCGTTTCGCTTCGCAACCGCCTCACCGACGCCGTGCTCGCGCTGCCCGGCACTCACCTGAACGGCGATTACGACCGCCGACTGCCCGGCCACGCCAGCTTCTGCTTCGACGGCGGCGACAGCGAAACCATGCTGCTCCTGCTCAACCAAAAGGGCATCTGCGCCTCGGCCGGTTCCGCATGTACCGCCGGTTCCCTCGAACCCAGCCACGTCCTGCTCGCCCTCGGCCGTTCGCCCGAACAAGCCAAAACAGCCCTGCGCCTCTCGCTATCCGATGCCACGACGCCCGACGACATCACTTATATTATTCAGTCGATTACTGATATATATCATTTAATGATAAAACAATAAGGAACCCCATGAATACGCACAAAGCACTGATCGCCATGAGCGGTGGCGTCGATTCGAGCCTGGCCGCGAAACTCATGCTCGACAAGGGTTATGAATGCACCGGCTGCACGATGAAATTATATAATAATGAGGATGCCTGCATATCCAAAGGCCACACGTGCTGTTCCCTGGACGACGTCGAGGATGCACGCAACGTCGCCGCGACACTCGGCATCCCGTATTTCGTCTTCAACTTTACCGACGATTTCAAAGAAAAAATCATCGACAAATTCGTCCGTTCCTATCTGAACGGCATGACGCCGAACCCATGTATCGACTGCAACCGCTGCATGAAATTCGACAAGCTCTACGAACGCGCCAAACTCATGGGCTGCGACACCATCGTGACCGGCCACTATGCACGCATCGAAATCGACGAAAATACCGGCAAATATATACTCAAAAAAGCCGTCGATGCGACCAAAGACCAAAGCTACGTTCTCTACACGCTGACGCAGGAACAACTCGCCCATACGCAGTTCCCGCTCGGCGGCAAATGCAAATCGGAAGTGCGCAAAATGGCCGAAGAATGCGGCTTCATCAATGCGGACAAGCCGGACAGCCAGGACATCTGCTTTGTGCCAAACGGCGACTATGCGGCCGTCATCGAACACCACACGGGCAA
>JAZODZ010000437.1:0-8008 GCA_045597285.1 Myxococcota bacterium | reverse complement strand
GCCAACATCGGCACGACGATCACCGCCCAGATCACGGCTTTCAGCTTAGGTGCCTATGCACCGTTAATCTTATTTGTCGGCGCAATTTTATATATCTTCGTCAAGAAGACAATCGTTAGGCATGTCGGATCCATCATCATGGGATTCGGGATGCTTTTTTTTGGTATTTCGGTTATCGGCAAAGCGATTGCACCATTGGCCGAAAGTCCTGAATTTATTGGATTTCTTTCCACGCTCGAAAACCCGGCGCTTGCGTTGTTGTTTGGGATTGGATTCACGGCCCTTTTGCAAAGCTCGTCATCGTCGGTCGTCATTTTCCAGACGTTTGCCATGCAGGGAATCATCAGTTTCCCGATGGCAGTTTATCTGACCATCGGTGCGGCCATCGGTGCCGTGACGCCGAATATCCTCGCGTCTTTGACGACGAACCGCAACGGCAAACGCACGGCGTGCCTGAATCTGTTGTTCAACCTTTTCAGAGCCGGAATCATCATCCTTTTGATCGTCCTCATCCCACCGTTCCTCGACTTTATCGTTTCGCTGTCGCCAGACAACGTCGGGCGACAGGTGGCAAACGCACACTCGCTGTTTGCGTTGATTGCTGTCATCGTGTTGTTCCCGTTTGCGCCGCTCATCGTCAAGATGTCGCAGAAGATTATCCCCGTAAAACCTGAAGAAACCCGCAAACTTAAGGATCGGGAAATCATCTATATGCAGGACGGCAATCTTCCGCCGGCCGTTGCCTTAAAACAGGCTCAGCGCGAAATTACCAGAATGGGACGCATCGCAACCGAAAATTTGAAAACTGCGGTCGATTGTTTCTTCAATCCCAGCGACGATAAAAGCCAGCAGGTCGAGGATACCGAAGAAACGGTGAATTTCCTCACGCATGCGATTACGCAGAAACTGGTCAAAATCCGGACGTTCAACATGACAGGACATGAACGCAACCGAATCACGCAAATGACACTTGTCGTTCAGGACATCGAACGCATCGGTGATCACGCTGAAAATATCATCGAATACGCCATGCGCCTAAAGCAGAACAAGGCCTCGATATCCGAAGAGGCCCTTGGAGAACTCAAAGTTCTGGCCGAAGCCTCGATTCATTCCGTCGAGTTCTGTCTCGATATTTTCGAAAACGAATCATTCGATAAACTTCCAGAGGCTGAACGTCAGGAACAGGAAGTCGATGAACTGGAGAAGATTAACCAGACGAACCATATCGCGCGATTGTTTGATCATCAATGCGACCCACTCGCCGGTGTTGTGTTTACGAATATGACGAGCGATCTCGAACGGTGTTCGGATCATGCGATCAACATTGCATTTGCGCTCCACGAATACGATTTTGGGATTAAGCAGTAAGAGCGCGGCATTGATACCGCATTGGGGGATGCGGCATAAAATATTAGCCCGCCGTATGCAATAGGCGGGCTCGCAGGGCGTATCGGCCAACGGCCGATAGCCCGCGTACTAAAACGCCGAAGATATTGCCAAAATAATGACGATGTCATCCAAATCGAAGCCATACACAAACCATAAGGATTTCCCATGAATTTTGCCCAAGTCGTCGATCAAATCCGTTCATCCGCATCCACTGAGCGCCAAAAAGGTGCATTGTTCGAGGAATTCATTCGCCGATGCTGGATTACCGATCCACAATTTGGCCGCCGCACGCAGAATATCTGGCTATGGCAGGATTTTCCCGGCCGCGAATCCCTCGGCGGCAAAGACCTCGGCATCGACCTCGTCGCCGAAATGAAGCCCGAAATCACTGGCGATAACGAATTCTGGGCCATCCAATGCAAATGCTACGATAAGAAAACAACCATCGACAAAAAAGCCGTCGATTCGTTCCTGAGTAACGGTCAACGCACATTTATAATAAACAAAAATTCATTTACCCCCCCCCGAAATACTGAACAAATATTCACACGATTTATTTGGATAGATACCGGATGCAAATGGAACGCGAATGCCGAAGAGTCGATACGCGGACGATCGAATTTTACGCGGCTCAATGGCAGTTATTTTGATGCGCAACGCACGGATTACCGTCCCCTTCTTGAAGGCCGTCAGACGGTGGAACCTCCTAAATCGCCGCGCCCGCATCAAATCGAAGCGATAGAAAAAACGCTCGCGCACTTTGACGAAAACGATCGCGGCCAGCTCATCATGGCCTGCGGCACAGGAAAAACGCTGACTTCGCTGCGAATTGCCGAAGCGATTTGTGCTCAGCCTGGTTCGACCAAACTCGTGTTATTTCTCGTGCCTTCGATCGCATTATTAGGGCAGGCTTATAACGCCTGGGCGGCCGACACGACTGACCATGCGCCATTATATGCCATCGGCGTCTGCTCCGATCCCCATGCCACCGAAAAGCGGCGCAAATCCACTAAAGACAACCTGTTTGACCAGACTTTCGACAATCTATGCGACGTGCCGCTGTCGGCTTCGACGGATCCCGAACGCGTTGCCCTTGCATTGCTTGCCTATTACAAAGCCCCGCGCGACTTCAAAGAAGACCGGATGTGCGTTGTTTTCTCGACTTATCAGAGCATCGAAGTCGTCGAAGAAGCGCAAAAACGCGTCCTCGCACAAACCGATAACGCCTTCGGCAACTTCGAAATCTGTTTTTGCGACGAAGCGCACCGCACCACGCAGGCATGTGCCAAAGCCGAAAGCACGCCGTCATTTGTGCACGTCCACGACGAAAACAAAATTCATATCAAAAAGCGGCTCTATATGACCGCAACCCCGCGCATTTACAGCGAATCCGCCAAATCGAATGCAAAGGCCAAAAACAGCGACGTCCTCATCGCGAGCATGGATGACGAAACCGTCTTCGGCCCCGAAATTCACCGCATTTCATTCAACGATGCCGTCCAGAAAGGTCTGCTCACGGATTATAAAGTCATCGTCCTCACCGCATCCCCCAAGGATTTGCCCGAATCGATCCACAATCGCATTGATGATCCCAATGCCACCGAGATCGACACCGATATCGCGACAAAACTCTACGGCACGACGCTCGCGCTATCCAAACAAATCACGGGCGACGAAGGCAAAACCTGGCAGGACGATCCCCAGACTTGCCGCCGTGCATTGCTCTTTGCCAACGTCATCGGCGACGAAGAACTGACCGGCTCATCCAAAAACGTCGCCCACATCTTCGAATCCATCAGCGACGCCGTCGTCGCCGCCCATCCCGATGACCACATCGTTCACGTCGAATGTGAACACGTCGATGGCTCTATGGGTGCCAACGAACGATACCGATTGCTCGAATGGTTGGACTCTGACCTCTCTTACTCCCTCTGTCAGACTATGCCTGACATCTCCCCCTCTCTCTCCATAAATGGCGAGAGAAGGGGAGAAAACACATCGCTCCCCCTCGCCATTCATGGAGAGGGGGCCGGGGGGAGAGGTCAATCTCCCATCTGCCGAGTTCTCACCAACGTCCGCTGTTTGTCCGAAGGCGTGGACGTGCCGGCGCTCGATGCAGTCGTATTCCTCGCGCCGCGCAAGTCCCAAATCGACGTCGTGCAATCCGTTGGCCGCGTCATGCGCAATTTCCGGCGCGGCGAAGAGGGCGGCAAAAAATACGGTTACATCATCATTCCCGTCGTCATTCCCAATGATATGCCGGTCGAAAAAGCCCTCGAAGACAACGAGCGCTTCAAAAATGTCTGGCAGGTCCTCAACGCCCTCCGCTCGCACGACGACCATTTCAACGCCATCGTCAACCAAATCTCGCTCAACGACACGCCCCCGCGAAAAATCGTGGTCGGCGGCGGTTATATCCCCGATGACGGCATCGACGCAGAAGCCGCCTACAAAGTGCCCAAAAACAAAGTTTCGCAGCAGCAAAAACTCGAAATTATACAAAAACAGCTCGAACTCTTTAAGCCGATACAGGATAAGATCTACGCCAAACTCGTCGAAAAATGCGGCGATCGACAATACTGGCAAAACTGGGTCAAAGATATCGCGCAGGTCGCGCTCAATATCAAACAACATATCGAACTATTATTAGATCGAAATGACGACGCCCGCGCCCAGTTTGAACGCTTTATGAGCGGCCTGCACGCCAACATCAACGATTCGCTCAACCGCGACGACGGCATCGAATTCCTCGCGCAGCACATCGTTTCGGGCCCCATCTTTGACGCGCTCTTCGAGGATTATCATTTTTCCGAAAACAACGCCGTCTCGCGCACGATGCAATCCATGGTCGATTTTCTCAATGCGCACGGCCTGCAAAAAGATATCGACACGCGCACCCTGCAGCGTTTCTATACATCGGTGCGCAACAACGTCACCAATATCAACACTCTGCGCGGCAAACAACAGATCATCAAAGACCTGTATGGCGAGTTCTTCCGTGCAGTCTTTCCGCGCACCGTCGAAAAGCTGGGCATCGTTTATACGCCCGTCGAATGCGTCGATTTCATCATCAACTCGGTCGAAGCCATGATGCACCGCCACTTTGACGGCACATCGCTCAGCGACAGCAACGTCCACATCCTCGACCCCTTCGTCGGCACCGGCACATTCATTACGCGACTGCTGCAAAGCGGCGTCATTCGCCCACAAGACCTCGATCGCAAATACCGCCACGAAATCCATTGCAACGAAATCGTGCCGCTCGCCTATTACATCGCCGACGTCAACATCGAGAATACATTCCACGCCCTCACGCGTTCCCGCGAATACATTCCCTACGACGGCATCGTCCTGACCGACACCTTCCAACTCGCCGAAGGCACGCAGCGCACCATCCCCGGCTTCTTTGACGAAAACCGCGCCGAAATCGAAAACCAGCGCAAGGCTCCCATCCGCGTCATTATTTGCAATCCGCCCTATTCCGTTGGCCAGAAATCCGCCAACGACAACGCCCAAAACCAGAAATATCCCGCCCTCGATCAGCGCATCGCCGATACCTACGCCGCAAATAGTAATGCAAACAGTATTAAAGCACTATATGATTCATATATCAAAGCCATTCGGTGGGCGACTGATAGAATTGATAAAACACAGGGTGGTATTATTGGAATGGTTACAAACAGTGGTTGGTTAGAGAAACAAGGGTTTGATTGTATGAGAGCATGCCTCGAAAAGGAATTTGATGAAATATATATTTACAATCTACGTGGTGGCATTAAAGGAAAAATTGGAGATGGCGCTAAAAAAGAAGGGGGAAATATATTCAATATTTTAGTCGGAAACACCGTGTTTTTCCTTATCAAAAAGCCTTTGATTTGTGTGGGGGAAGTCTCCCCCTACGCGTCTATTTCGGCTGCGCCTCAATACGCCGCTACCCCCTCTGCCTCACCCAATGCTGGGGACGCAGGCGTCTCGCCTGCGAAAAAAAATGCTGGGGACGCAGGCGTCTCGCCTGCGAAAACCGATGTTGCGACAAATGCAATGTATGCAAAATCACTCGAAATTACTCCCAAAAATGCCCACATCCACTACTACGCCGTTGCCGATTATCTCACGCGCGAAGAAAAACTCGCCCAAATCGTCGATTTCAAAGATATCACCAATGATAATTATACATTGCAATCCTTAGAACCCGACGAACACCACGACTGGCTCAACCAACGCAACAACAACTATCAATCTTTAATCCCACTTGAATGTGAAAAGAAATTCACAGGCGAAGCAAAGAATTGCGTGTTTGAGGGTTATTCACTTGGGGTTAATAGCAATAGAGATTCATGGTGCTATCAGTCATCGCGTGATAGGCTACTAACCAATATGAATAGACATGTTGAATTTTATAATAATCAAGTTGATATTGTAGCTAAAACCAAAAAAAATAATCCGAATACTCTAATTGATGATATTAAAACTTATGACGAATCATCTATAAAGTGGTCAAGCAGTCTTGATAATTGTTTAATCCGATTGTGTAAAGCTCAATTTGAACCAACAAAAATTTATCGTTCTATATATAGACCATTCTATCATCAGTTTTTATATTTTGGCGATAAAATGGTTCATCGTCCTGGTCAAAATCCCCGTCTTTTCCCCGCGCCACAGAGCGAGAATTTGGTGATATGTGTTGAGAGTCCTGGTGGTAGAAGAGGTTTTACATGTTTAATGACAAATCAAATCAGTGATTTACATGTGCTTGAAGCTACCCAATGCTTCCCGCTGTATTATTACGACACCGCCGAAGACGCGCCAAAGAAGGCGCGTGGGTTGTTTGACAGCCCCAAAGATTCTACAAATTCCACATCCAATACGCCCATCAAACACGACGGCATCACCGACTGGATCCTCGAAAAAGCCCGAAAACAATACGCATGCTCGCCGAGAGACGTTTCACGAAACGTCTCTACGGCTCGCCAAATCGCCAAAGAAGATATATTTTACTACGTCTATGGCATCCTGCACTCGCCGAAATACCGCGAAACCTTTGCCAACGACCTCAAGAAGTCGCTGCCGCGCATTCCGTTGGTCGAAAAAACCGAAGATTTCTGGGCATTCAGCCGCGCCGGGCGCGAATTGGGCGCGTTGCACGTGAACTACGAAACGGGTAAGTTGAGCGAGGATGTTACGGTGATTGGTGCAGAATCCGGGAATTACATCGTCAAAAAGATGAAATTCGATAAAGACAAACGAATATTATATTATAATTCCGACATCCGCATCGAAAACATCCCCCTCGAAGTTGACGAATATATCGTCAATGGCCGTAGTGCATTGGGCTGGCTCGTCGATCAATATCAGGTCAGCACCGATAAAGCGAGTGGCATTGTGAACGACCCGAACGACTGGGCAAGCGAACACGATTATCCGAGGTATATTCTCGATTTGGTTTTGCGCATCATCGAACTGAGCGTGCGCACCGTCGAGATCGTGAGAGGGTTGCCAGCGCTGACGATTTAACTGAACGCGTAGGGGGCTTAACCTTAACCGTGGGGTTTAGCGCTTAGCGCGTCACCCACGGTCTTAGCGCAGCACATGCCCACCTGAGCTTGCGCTCACCGCCAAGCACCGCTATAATAGCCAATAGTCATGCGTATGGAGCGCATGGCGTAACTAGGATGGAGGCAAAGATGGCTGCAGAAGCTCTCACCCAGTTGGCAATGCAATATTTATCGGAAATGGACGATGAGCGTGCACGTGATGTCATCGCTTACATGGAACAACTTCATGCGCATGACGAAACACACAAAAAACGCAGTTTATCTGATTTAAAAGGCAAAATTCAATTCGCGGATGATTATGATTATAAAGCGATGAGGCGAGGACAATGATTCTTGTGGATACTTCTGTATTTATTCATTATTTTCACAATCATTCCACACGAGGTGCGGCTTATCTCGAACAGCTCGTTTGCCAGAAAAATGAATTTGGGATTAATGAATATATCTACCAGGAATTGCTACAGGGGGCCGGGATGATAAAGAGTTTGCCACGCTCAAAGAATATCTTTCTGACTTGCCGATCTATTCCTTGAAATATGGTGTTCGGTCGTTTGAGAATGCAGCAAGGTTGAATTTTCGTTGTCGTCGCAAAGGTATTACGGTTCGTAGTACAATCGATTTACTCATTGCAGAAACTGCCATTGAGAATGATCTTATTTTACTCCATGATGATGAAGATTACGTAAACATGGCGAGAGCAATACCAGAACTCAAGCTATATTAATTTGTATGGCATCGTAAATGCCCCGAACGATAGGGCACGCGAGTACGATTATCCGATATATATATTCGATTTGGTTTTGCGCATCATCGAATTGAGCGTGCGCACCGTCGAGATCGTGAGGGGCTTGCCGGAGCTGGCGTTTTAACTGTCATCTCAGAGCTTGTGTCATCTAAGAAATACCGCTATAATGAACGATAGCCATGCGTATTGGGCGCATGGCGTGACCAGGAGGCGACGATGGCAGCACAAACAGTGAGCATCTCTTTGGATTTACCAGATGATTGCGCAATCGAGTTATTGCAGTCTCAATTGCTTCAATATGCTCGTCATTTGATTCAAA
>JAZODZ010000436.1:0-4563 GCA_045597285.1 Myxococcota bacterium | reverse complement strand
ATCTTATGGTGCGCGTGGGTACGCGCATTTCGGATATCGTCGAATATCTCGGCGGCACGACGGACGATCTGAAGAAAGTCATCATGGGCGGCCCCATGATGGGATTTGCCACGCCGGATTTGTCGACGCCCGTGACAAAGACGACATCGGGGATTCTGTTCCTGACCGATAAAGAAATCGATCTGCGGGACGGCGGCCCTTGCTGTCGATGCGGCTGGTGCCTCGATGCCTGTCCGATGGGACTGGAACCGAAAGAAATCGGCCTCTATGTCGAGGCAGGGAAAGGCAAGGAAACCGAGCAGTTTGGCGTGAAAGACTGTTTTGAATGCGGTTCGTGCGCCTTTGTTTGTCCTGCCAAACGTCCGCTCGTGCAGCTCATTCGCATTGCAAAGCAGGAACTGAGGAAAAAGTAATATTCAGCCGGATAAGCGCTAAGCAGATTCCGCAGTCATTAAATCATCACACATCGAAATAATCAGCGAAATGGATAAATTAGCCGTATCGATTTCACCGCATATCAGAAAGAATGAATCGATCCCCAAGATTATGTGGACGGTCGTTGCTTGTCTGAGTCCGGTTCTCATTTTATCGACCGTTTTGTTCGGCTGGCGCGTTTTGGCACTTACCGCAGTATCGATTTTGAGCTGTGTTGCTGTCGAAGTTGCGTGTCAGAAAATTATGAAGCGCCCAATCCGCATTTGGGACGGGAGCGCTGTTTTGACCGGTTTGTTGCTCGCCTACGTACTGCCCCCCGGTGTTTCATTGGCCTATCCGGCGGTCGGTGCCATCATGGCGATGTTTATTGGCAAACAGCTGATGGGCGGTCTCGGGTACAACATCTTTAACCCGGCACTGCTCGCTCGCGCCTTTTTGATGGTCACGTTCCCCGTGGCCATGACATCTGCCTGGATTATGCCGACGCCGCTTGCGGATCTCGGTTTCGCAGGGCAATGGATCGCTGCTCTGAATGGAATGCCCGCAGTCGATGCCGTGACATCGGCGACACCGCTTGGAACACTCAGTGAACACGGCCTTGCAGCTTTCCATCAGGCATTCGGAGAGGGAACCGGTATGTACGGCAGTTTCTTTGTCGGCTATAAACCCGGTTGCATTGGGGAAACGTCTGGACTTCTTCTGTTACTTGGTGGCCTTTTCCTGCTTTGGAAGCGATATATCAACTGGCAGATTCCCGTGTCGATGCTCGGCACGATTGCACTGCTGACTTGGATTTTTGGCGGAGATACACTGTTTACGGGCGATCCGCTCATGGCAGTTCTCTCCGGCGGTGCCATTCTCGGTGCCTTCTTTATGGCAACCGATTACGTGACATCTCCATCCAATAAGATGTCACAGCTCGTGTTTGGTGCCGCGATTGGTGCGATCACGGTTCTCATTCGTCTAAAAGGCGGCTATCCCGAAGGCGTTTGTTACGCCATCCTCCTGATGAACCCGCTGAGCACGGTCTTCGATGGCTGGTTCAAACGCAAACGTTTCTCGCCCGCACCTGAGGTTAAAAAAGAAGTCAAGGCCGAAGCGAAACCTGCAGATAAACCCGCCGAAAAGGCTGACAAACCCGCCGAAAAGGCAGAAAAAGCCGAGGATAAAGAAGCGAAGAAAGACGCTCCCGAATCCGATAAACCCGCCGAAAAGGCAGAAAAATCTGAAGATAAAGAAGCCAAAAAAGACGCTCCTGAGTCCGATAAACCGGCCGAAAAGGCTGTAAAATCTGAAGATAAAGAAGCGAAGAAAGACGCTCCCGAGTCCGATAAATCAGCTGAAACGGATGGGAAATCTAAAGAAGCCGAAGCAAAGACGGCAGAATCCAGCAAGGAGGCAGCAGAATGAATAAGGCAGCCTTCAAAGATATCACAAGTATTATCATTCGTCTGACCGTAACCTGCCTTTTGGCCGGTTACATCATGGGGATCACGTTCGTCCTCACGCACGATGCCAAAGAAAAAAATGAACAGGCTCGCGATAATAATGTGACGCTTTCGATTCTTGGTTATGACAAAAAAACGAATCCTGCGCCTCAATCGATGGTTTTGCATCCGATTTATCGCTACGTTCTTTCCCGGGAGGATGGCAACCAGTCGATAGGGTATGCCTTTGAGTTTTCTGGCAAAGATATTGTGTTTGTTGAACTCGATTTGTCCGGGAATTTTGTCCGCAAGGATCAATTGGCAGGCGCGTCTTCAAAATTGCGCAATGACGGTGATCGCAATACTGCGATACAAAATATTTTGGGAGCCGGTGTCGAGGCAAGATATGCCGATCATTTTACCATCGTAACGGATGGCGGTGTGAGAAAAGCCTATATTCTCGATGGCAAATACCCTGGGTTTAAGACGTTTATCCGCGTTAAAATGGCGCTTGCGGCTGACTATTCCATGCTTGGATTCGAAGTCCTCGAACACGAGGAAGACCCCGGACTGGGCGCAGAAATCGAGCAGAAATGGTTCCGCGGGCAGTTCGAAGGCAAGTCATTTGAACAGCTCAAATCGGCGAATGTCGTTCGCACGCCTATGCCAGATGATTTCAAAGCCGCGGTCGTCGTCGACAAAAATTCGCCCGATTATGCGAAAGCAATCGAAACCCGCAAGGCTCACGCGTCTGACGACATCTATGCGCTGACTGGCGCGACGATTTCCTCGCGTTCCGTCCTGAACGGAAACCAGGCGATGGTCAAAAAGTTTGTCTATCGAATGGAAGCTCTTGATAAAGTTCTCAAGTCTCAACAAATCCAAACAGATTTCTAAACGATATAACCCTTTGTCAGGTCATATTTGCGGTTCATCGTGAGTTGGCCTGAACACGGAAAATACAGTTATGGCAAATGAACTTTCAAAAGGCGCACTCGTTTCGCGCGGCATTCTAAGCCAGAATCCCGTGTTCAAACTGGCGCTGTCCATGTGTCCTGCCGTCGGCATGTCGACGACCATCAAGACTGGTCTCATGCTCGGCGTTGCAGTTCTTTTTGTGCAGGTCTTTTCCAGCCTGACCATCTCGATTTTCAAGAACTGGATACATCCTCGCATTCGTATTCCGACCTATACATTGACGATTGCGACGTGGGTTACGGTTATCGACCTGGTTCTGTCGGCCGTGTTTCCGGCGGCTTATGCCGAAATGGGCATATTCATCAAGCTTATCGTCGCATTTGCTATCATCACGATGCGCCTGGAAATGTTTGCGTGCAAGGAATCGCCGTCGGATTCGTTCTTTGACGGTCTCGGCATGGGCCTCGGGTTCATGATCGGTATGGTCGTGATTGGGTTCGTCCGCGAGCTTCTCGGGTCGGGAACCATCTTCGGCTACGATGTTCTCGGATTCCAGCCGTTCATGTTCTTTATCCTGCCATGTGCCGGTTTCTTCGTCGTCGGCCTGATGATGGCTTTCTTTAACTGGATTGAAGCAAAATACCGCGAACGCATGGAGGCCAAATCATGAGTCAGAAAACACGCGATATTCTGAAGGTTTTTGCCTGCTTTGCCGTCATTATTGCGATTGTGACGGCAATCATGCTTTTCCCGTCTGGAAAATCCGAGGATGGCATTGTTTCCAAGGCATTCGAGGGCACGAATGAAATCGTCCTCAACACAGCGCAGCCCGTTCAGCCTACGGTTAATGCGTCCCCAAATGCCTTCACCGTGTTCGAAGAGAACGATCCCGATATTCAGATACATCCCGAAACCGTTAAGGCCGAAGGCAAATCCGTGACGCTGACGTTTGCGGATCCACTCAATCAGGCAAATACGCACATGGTCAAGGGGCCTGAAATCGTGGCCGGTTCAGGGCCCGTTTCCGTCGAGGTTTCGCGCTCGTACTGGGGTTATCTCCTCTCGATTCTCATCTCGGCATTGCTCATCAACAACTACGTTTTCACGAAATATCTCGGGCTTTGCGTTTTTATGGGAACGTCGAAGCGCAAGACAACGGCAACCGGTATGGGCATTGTCTTTATGATCGTCATGCTCGTGTCGGCAGTGATGAGCTGGTTCGCGTACCAGTTTGTTCTGGCACCGTTCCATCTCGATTTCTTGCAGGTCGTCGTCTTTATTGGACTTGTTTCATTGACGGTTCAGGCCGTCGATACGATACTTCGCAAGATCAATCCGATTCTGTTCAATTCCTTTGGCGTCTTTCTCGTACTCGTGATCGCGAACTGCATTATCATCGCGGTGCCGTTGTTTATGGCGAACAACAACTACAACCTGATCGAGACAGTCATGCTCGCGCTTGGGGCAGGCGGCGGCTTCCTGCTCGCCCTCTATCTGATGTCGAGCGTCCGCGAACGCCTCGAACTGGCACGCATTCCCGAATGCTTTAAGGGACTTCCGATTGCCTTTATCGTGGCCGGCCAATTCGCACTCGCTTTTCTGGGCTTCTCGGGGCTTCAAATCGGATAATCGAATTCTTTTATTTTGATGTGCCTTTGCTTTCGCATACGGCACATCTTGAACCGGGCTATCCCGTTGGGATACGCCCGGTTTTTTGTTCAGAGACGTTCCATGGAACGTCTCTATATACCTTGCGTTCGCCTATGCGCGTTGCGCATACGGC
>JAZODZ010000435.1:0-9033 GCA_045597285.1 Myxococcota bacterium | reverse complement strand
TCCGGCGGATACGGCAGAAACGCCGGCCAGAACTCCGTCGCACCGGGCACGCAGACTTCCGGTTACAAATTCGGCGAAGGCCAGAGCCCCGTTCACGAATACGACCTCGGTGGCGGCGGCGGCGGCTGGTACGGCGGCTATGCACCTGCCACGACCGGCGATATCGGCGGCGGCGGCGGTTCAGGCTTCGTCTATACATCGTCCTCGGCTGGCAATGTCCCATCCGGCTATCTGCTCCCATCGACGATGCAGCTGACGAACACCATCCTCCGCGGCGGCAATGAGTCGTTCCCCGCTGTCACGTCCGGTAATGAAACCGGCCATAAGGGCAACGGTTACGTCAAGATTACGCTTCTCGAATAGTACGCCTTAAACAGCGCCAGACACAGTTCTGGCGCTGTTTTTCGTTTTTTGGGAGCCGTGGCTATCGACTTACGTCGATACGCCACGGCCGCGCGGCTATCTGCGATACGCCGCGCCACTCGCCATTGTGCAACCGAAGAAAGCATGACTTCGCAAATCGGTTAATTTCGCACGCATTCATCTTTTCATCGCAGCGAATCTCATCCGTCTGTCGGCGTTCAAATCCCCATTTTTTCTCGCTATCCGCATAAACACTCGCTATAATGCTGTTTTAGCATAGGTGGCAATGCTTATGTCAGCCGCTGGAGGGCTTATGGGGTGCAAGGATAAAACGACGCGACGACTAGAAGATTACAACGATGTGTTTGCCGACATCATGAATGTTCTGGTGTTTGATGGCGAGCGCGTTGTGAAGGAAGATGAGCTTGAAGATGTCGATACGAAGTCGGAGATTTCGGCTGATGACAAAGGATTGCGAGGGCAGGAACGTGATGTTGCAAAATTCTGGACAACAGAGAAAATTCGGCTTGCACTGTTCGGACTCGAAAACCAGAGTGCCCCCGATTCGTTGATGCCATTAAGGCTTTATAGCTATAACGGCGCGTCGTACAAAGCCCAGATTATTCCAGAGAAGAAACTAGAACACGAATCTGGACTGAATTCAACTCCCGAGTGTAAACATGACGATTCAAATCCAAAACAGCCGCTCTATCCCGTACTGACGCTTGTGCTATATTTTGGCCTGGACAGGTGGAATGCCGCGAAATCGCTGTATGATGCCATTAAAATATCCGACAGGCTCAAACGGTTTATTCCAGATATGCCAATCAATCTCGTCGAAGTTGCCTGGCTTGAAGATGAGGTTATTGACAAGTTTCAGAGCGATTTCAGAATCGTTGCTCGATTTTTTAAACAACTCCGCCTACTTGGGAAGCCATATCTAAATACAGTCGATACCAAACTTGCGGAACGTATTGTTCATGTATTGGAACTGATGAGAATGTTTAGTGCCTATACA
Organism: Myxococcota bacterium; assembly: GCA_045597285.1. GTDB lineage: Bacteria > Myxococcota_A > Bradymonadia > UBA4248 > UBA4248 > UBA4248. The sequence continues at coordinate 7,652 of JAZODZ010000435.1, read as the reverse complement.
GGCGATCCCATGTATGAAGAATTTGGCATTCGCCATTTACATAATAAGGAGGTTAATATGATAGCCTTTGTTAAAGAATTTCATGATGAGTTAAAATTAGAAGGAAGAAAAGAAGGAAGAAAAGAGGAACGTAATGAGCTTAATCTCATTTATTCCGATCTTTTCAAACAAGGACGCATTGAAGATGTGCAGCGTTCTGTTCAGGATCCTGAGTATTTGAAAAAGATCATGGCAGAGTTCGGACTGAAAGAGGATGAAACTGAAACAGATTTGAAATAACGAAGGTTGACGGTATTATAAGCATTAAAACCGTAAACAGGCAATGGTTACAAAAGGATAAAAAATTCGATGACGGTCTATATATTAATTTATTTGGTAATAATATTCAAAATATTGACAATCTAAAAAAAGTCTTTGACTATTTCAAGGAAGAACTTAGTTACGATGATGTAAGATTTTATATTAGAAATTAATAAAATTATCAGGAATTAATATATTTCCGACGAAAGCAACAAAGATTTACATTTAACGCCTGCTTTTCATTTGAGGAGAGTATTTATGAAGCAGAATATCCCGGTCATATTGAGTGTTTGCATTTCGGTGTTGTTGCTCGCATCGTGCGGAGACAGTGGAAGCAATGCCGAGAATAAACCTGTAACCCCCGGGGATCCATGCAGCAAAGCTGAAGACTGCCCGGATATGACATGCGCTCATGGAATATGCATGGATAACAACGATCCATGCGTCAATCTTACCTGTGATGAAGGCGTTCTCTGTCGTGATGGCAAATGTCAGGACTCCGATTTGTGTGGCAAGGAAAAATGTACCGACAAACAGGCGTGTAAGAATGACAAGTGTGTCGATTTATGCGGCACAAAAATCTGCAAGGATTCGGAAATCTGCAAAGATGCCCGTTGTCATGCATCATGCGGCGGAAAGGTGTGCGAAAGCGATGAAACATGTGTTTCCAATCAATGCGTCAAAACGGGGGATTGCGGCGGTCTTGCCTGCAAAGACGACGAAGTCTGTGTAGGAAATGTCTGTATTCCAAAGGGGGACTGCGGCGGCATAGCTTGTGGAGATGATGAAACATGCCTTTACGATACCTGTCACAAGGCCGGTGACTGCGGTGGACTGACTTGCCTCGACAATGAAGTATGCCACGAAGACAAGTGTTATCCCAAAGGGGATTGCGGCGGCATCGCCTGTCAGGACGGTCAGGTCTGTGACATTTATAACGATGTCTGTCGCGATCCCGGCACTTGTGGAGATGTCGATTGTGGCGAATTGTATTACTGTCTCGATGCCGTATGCGTGCCAAAAGAGTTTTGCAACGGTGTCTATTGTGATGGCGGCGATATCTGCGAGAATGATGTCTGCGTGCCAGGCCCTGTCTGCATCGACACCGGCAAGGACAAGTGCGGAACCGAATGCTGTACCGACAGCCAGTTCTGTGGTTCCAATGTTCATTGCTGTGAAATCACGGAATCGTGCGGCAATGACTGCTGCAGCAATAGCGAAATCTGTATCAACGAGATTTGCCACATTGCATGTGCCGACAATATCGCTCGCTGTACCCTCGACGATGGCACCGAAGTCTGTTGCAACGAAGGCGAAATCTGCACGTCGAACAAATGCTTCGCACCAAAAGTATCGTGTGTCGACAACTATATGTGCGAAAATAGCGAGTATTGCGAGACGACGGAAAACATCTGCCTGCCACGCCCGTCGACCAAAGTTTGCGAATCCAAACCGACTGGAGGCGATGTGCAACCGACGCTCAAATGGTACTGGGGCGGCGATGGCAACGTCCCCGATGCGGATCACTTCCCGAATCATTTGAACGTCATGAGTTCTCCCATGGTTGCCGACGTCGATGAAGACGGCATGCCGAATGTCGTTTTCAATTCATGGCCAATCGAAAGCTATAATTACAACGGCCACGGCATTCTGCGCATTCTCGACGGCGAAACCGGTAAATTACTGCATTCGAGCAACGGCAGTCCGTTCACCGACGGCGGAAGCCAGACGGCAATCGGCCGCCTCTATCCGCCGGATGTCACAGAAGTCAATGGCGTGAGTGTCAAAGGGCTTCAGATCGTGACATGCGTCAAAGACGGCAACTACCGCATCGCGGCATACAACGCACAAGCCGAGTTGATTTGGGAGAGCACCAATACATCGTTTAATGAATGCGGACAGTCCGGCCCCGCCATCGCAGATTTCAACGGCGACGGCTATCCCGAAGTGTACAGCCGCTATAACGTCTACAATGGACAGACGGGTGAAATTATCGCTAGACGCAGCTGCGGCGACAGCGGCTATCAGCACATCATGTGCGATTATTCGGTTGCCGCGATGCTCAAAAAGCCCGTCATAGATGAATCAAATCCGCTGAATTCAACGGTTTTACAGTTGGTCGGCGGCAATGTGGCGTTCGATGTCGATTTCGTAAACAAGAAACTTGTGCCGGTTTATGAACGTACGGATCAGCCCGACGGCTATCCCTCGATAGCCGATCTCGACCTCGAACCGACAAAAACCGAAAACGGCGATGAATACTACCCCGAAATCGTCGTCGTGCGTTCCGAAGTCGAAAGTTCGGCAGCCTTGAAACCCTATTCGCACACCGTCATGGCATTTCGTGCGGACGGAACTAATTACTGGGAAAAGCCTGTCGATGCCAACGTCGGCCTGACGGGTGAACGCGGCGGCGGCCCGGCGACAATTGCAAACGTTCTCAATGTCGACGGCGAGGACAAGCAATATCCAGAAGTGACACTGGCTGGGGGCTATGCCTATGTGGTTTTCGATCACCTCGGCAATCACAAATGGCACAATCCGACGCAGGATCGCTCTTCGCGCAAAACGGGGTCTTCGGTGTTCGATTTCGATGGCGATGGCAAGGCGGAAATCGTTTACGGCGATGAGCTCTTCCTTCGCGTCTATGATGGTCAGACGGGTGCGACGCGGTTCTGCCAGTGCAATGTTTCGGCAACGCACTGGGAATATCCGGTCATCGCCGATGTCAACAAAGACGGCCATGCCGAAATCATTGTCAGTTCAAACCGTTACTTCGAGACGACGAATTGCCCGACGACGTTGTCCGTAAACGACGGGCTGGACTCCTGCGTCCAAAAATTGTTGGATGCCGGCGGCGATGCCCTCAAAGGGACGCATGGTGTCCGTGCATTTGCAAGCCCGAACGACGACTGGGTGAACACGCGAAAGATTTATAACCAGCATGCATATAGCGTTACCAACGTTTCAGACGATGGCACGATTCCAAGAATTCCCCGTTCGAACTGGACCATTGAGAACCTGAACAATTTCCGTCTGAATGTCCAGCCCGGAGCTTCGTATCTTCCCGATCTCGAAATTCGCAATATATCTTCACCGCGAACCTGCGAAGACCTCGTGCCGATCTATTTCGATATCGTCAATGTCGGCTGGGCCGCAGCTAAAGAAGGCATCACGATTCATATCTGGGCTTCGAGTGAGGAAAATGGCGAGTACCATGAAATCGGTAAGGTTCAGACGAAAAATGTTTTGAGGGCTGGCGACAGCGTCTCGTTAAAATTTGATTATCCCAAGAATTCCGTCAATTCGCCCATAAATTATATTCAATTTAGGTTTGATGACAGCATGCCTGAAGAATGCAATACAGAAAACAACTCGGCATCGTATAAACTCGACTGCACCACGATCAATTAATATTAGGGCGCGGCGTATCGACACAAGTCGATAGCCGCGCCAGCTCGCCGTATGCGCCGAAGGCGCATAGGCGAGAAAGCGCCGTGCGGTCCGCACGGCGCGTCCCCCCCCACAATGGTTAAGCACATGAAAATATTCTATATTCACGGTTTCAATTCATATAAAGGTTCATCCACGCCTAAAAAGCTGCACCAGGCAATCGGGACGCCCATACACGAACTCTATTACCGTTCCGAACAGACATTCGACGAAATCATGCAGGATCTCAAATCGCAATACCTCACGCTTTGTCATGGCGAGCCATCGATTATCGCCGGCACATCGATGGGGGGCTTTTTTGCCGATCAGCTGTGCGAAATGCCGAATGTCCATGCCATCGTTTTGATCAATCCCGTCGTCGATCCAGTCGAAGTTCTGAGCAAAGAAACGTTTCTGGGAGAACAGGAAAACTTTATCACGCATGAAAAATATATATTTACCAAAGAAATCGCACAGACCTACGGTACACGGGCAGACCTCCGCGCTTTCCCTGTAAAACGTTATCTGCTTCTTGCAGAACACGATGAACTGCTCAATCCGGAAACAGCCCGAAATTACTGGGGATCCTGCGCCAGAACAGTCCCACTCGAAGGCGGACATCGATTGACAGACTTCGGAACCGTGGCACGAATTTTATGTGCAATCATGCCCGAAGATGAGTATCCTAACGAGTATTATGCCGGATAAATCCGGCCCGTTTTAGGAGTTTCTATGAAGTACAATAAATTATACTTACTCGCTCTGCTTAGCCTTATCCCTATCTGCGGCTGTGATGACTCCTCCGGCAGCAATCCGACAGTCCCGGATCCACAGGATAACAAAGAATGCACGACCAATTCCGAGTGTGAATCCGATAAGTGCCTCGACACGGGCGAGTGCGCAAAACTGGCAATAGAAGGCGAAACCTGTGACGACAATGCGGTGTTGTGCAAATCACCTCTCATTTGCAAAAATGGAAAGTGCAGCAAAGTCGATAAACCCGAACCCAACAAAGAATGTACTGATGATACAAGCTGCGGCAAAAATCGCGTCTGCATCCAAAACAAATGCATCGATATAAAATATCTCAAGCAAGGGGAACCCTGTACGCCAAACGACAAGGCGGCGATCTGTTCTGACGAGATGACGTGCTATCAAAACACCTGCATGACCCAGGAAGACATCGACAATATCGGCAAGTGCAAATCCGATGCAGATTGTACTGACAAGGCCCCTCTCACTGAATGCCTGCCCGATGGTTCCTGCGGACTTCACGTAGAACTCGGTGAACTTTGCGATGAATCCACATTATGCATTGAACCAGCGGTCTGCAACGCCAGTATTTGCAATATTATTGCAGGCGACGGCGAATCCTGCAATGAACAGGAAAACATCGTCTGTCAGAACGGATTTATCTGCTCAGAAGGCATTTGTCACGAAGCGAAAGACGACCTGCCGGTTAATAGCCCATGCCATAAAGATTACGCTATATGCGCATCAGACCTGGAATGTCAGGACGGCAGATGCGTCAAAGTTGCCAAAGAAGACGAGTCTTGTAATGAAGCAGCCGGCACCGTATGCGAAGTCGGAAAATCATGTCTCAAAGGCATCTGCACCCCGATCGGCAACAGCTGCTCTTCGAGCACCGATTGCAAAGAAAAAGACTCATTCTGCTGTCTCTCCGATGAATGCGGCATGAAAGGACATTGCATTCCATTCGACGACGACTATCCCAATGACCCGATGTGCCTATATAGGACGAAACCCGGTATTTTCGAGGCTCAGATTCAATGCCGATGGAAGCCTACCGATGTTCAAACGGGTTCCAACAATGTCGAAATGCCCCCCATCGTCGGCCCATTCGGGAACTCCAAGGGCATTCCTACCGTTATCGCAGTCTGGTCATACTCGCCCACCGTCATTCGATTCATCAACCCCGAAAACTGCGAAACACTCGAATCCATTCCCGTGGAGCTTTCCACGCGATGGTACAATTATCCTGCCGCAGCCGATTTTGACGGCGATGGCCTGATGGAATTCATCATCGGCACCAAATATAAAACCTATTTGTACAAATGGGATCCCACCGCGAATGGCGGCAAAGGCGGTCACATCCTCAAGTCGCAGGCAAATGTCGATTATCGCCCCATGCCTCTTCTCTATGATATCGACAACGATGGAAATACTGAAATCGTCGGCGTTCTCGGCTCCGTCATTCGAGTCAATAAATCCGACTTGTCCATGGAAGTTCTCACATCCAAAGAGCTGTTCAAGGATCCCAACGACGGCGTCACCGAAAACTGGGAAAACGAGGCCGGTTCTGATGCCGCTATCGGCAATATCGACAACGATGCCCAGGGCATTGCGGAACTCGTGACAGCTGAAGGGCTTTATACCTGGGACGGCCCGAACAAGGCATGGAAAAAGCTCCTGACATTCCCATGGCACCATACGTCACTGCCGACATGGGTACGACAGTTCACTGCTTATGCCGACTTCGGCACTTACGATCCCAGTACCGGGAATTTCGACTTCACCAAACTCGACGGAAAAGCAGAGATCGTCATTTCGGGCAAAAACAAAATCTCGCTATACGCCATTCACAAGGACAGCAATAACAGCTGGTCTCAGAAAAACATCATGGAAGTTGGCGGATTTACTTATGGCGGCCCCATTACGATCGGCGACTTCAACAACGACGGCCTGCCGGAAATCGGTATTGCATCGAGCGGCCTGTTTGGCGTTTACGATCCCAAATGCCCCGGTTACATCGAAGGTCAATGCGCCGACAAATACGTCATGTGGGAACGCTGGAGCCAGGATAACTCCTCCGGCACGACGGCATCTTCACTGTTTGACTTCGACGGCGACGGACAGGCCGAAGCCGTCTACGCAGACGAATGCTTTACCCGTGTCTATGACGGAAAAAATGGCACGATCCTGTTCAGTGCAAAGCGTTCCTCGGTCACATCCATCGAAGGGCCTGTCATTGCCGATATCGATAACGACGGCAGTGCCGAAATCGTCATGGGTTCCGATCAGAACTATTCATGCTACGATGATGGCAATTCAAAGATTAATCCGCAAAGCCCGGGAAGTTCCAACTGCGTCGATCCGTTACACGAAGGCATTCGATGCCTCGATGACGAAGACTGCCCGACAGGCAAGGGATGCAACAAAACCCTCAAATTATGTACCTGCACGGATAACAGTGACTGCAATGTCCAGATCGTCCCAGGAACAAACAAGATTCTGCAACAATACGTCTGTGCGCCACCAATCGATCCCATGGTTGGTTTTATGACAAATCCAACCGGCGCATCTAAACGAACGATGGTCAAAGCCCGTGGTACACGACCAGCTGGCTACAACAACGAGTATAAAGTCTGTCGTGCCACGCGAAAAACGACCGACATCGGGGTCAACGACATGATGATTTACCGTGATCGCCTCGACCGCTGGGTTTCTTCGCGCAACATCTGGAATCAGCACGCCTATAACATCATCAATGTCGAAGACGATGGCAAAGTCCCAACCGCCAAACAGTGGCTCGATAACTGGAACCTCAAGAGTGACAAGCTCATCAAAGATTCAGAAACCGAACACAGGCCGCAGTACAATAACTATCGACTGAACAAACAAGGGCTTTATGGTGCCGGCACGGTTCCCGATATTACAGGCCGGTTTATTGTGGGTTCGATATGCGGCAAGACCGAGGACAACCGTCACGTCATCAGTGGAAAACTCTGCAACCGTGGCACAAAGCCCGTTTCGACAAACCTTCCCGCAACCTTCTTCTACTACGATGACACAAAACCCGAAAACCGCGGTGAAAAGATTTGTACTTCGTATACCAACACAATTGTCGGTGTCGGCGAGTGTGCCCATGACGTAGAGCCCGCCCAGGTTCTTCACCTCCT
>JAZODZ010000434.1:0-3188 GCA_045597285.1 Myxococcota bacterium | reverse complement strand
CCTGAAATATATTGACAATGATATCGTTTTTCCCGACGGCACCTCGATTGTATTTGATGACGGAGTCGACAAGGATTTTTCCGCGATGCTGGACAAATCCGATATCGAAGATATGTTTTCGATGCACTACCCCAAAGATGGCAGTCCGGGGTATTTGCAGGATGCGGGGCGGAGTCGGTGCGAATCGTTCTTTAAAAAAATGTATGGCGAAAATGCCAAAAAAGTCAAACAAAACCTGGTGAATGTCTCGTGGTTTGGCAAAACTATAAAGTTTACAAAAATTAACGGCGCAGCTGAACAATTAAAACGAGTTGAAGATGAAATCCGTCGGGAGCATCCGGAACTTATCCCTTATATGAAATCATCGGGAACATTTTACTGGCGAAAGGTGCGCGGTGCAAACCGATTGAGTTCCCATAGCTATGGGATTGCGATTGATATTGCAGTCAAACAAAGCGATTACTGGCGTTGGGGAAATCCCAAAGCGAAAGAAACGGACGAAATTATCTATAAAAATCGCATTCCGATGGAACTCGTCGATGTATTTGAAAAACACGGGTTTATATGGGGCGGTCGTTGGTATCACTACGATACGATGCATTTTGAATACCGCCCGGAAATATTATATGGCATGAAATGATTGGGGGAAAATCGGCAAAAAGAAATTAACGCGCCGTATGCGCAAGGCGCATAGGCGCGTTTAATGCACGGCGTATCGGCTGCAGGCCGATAGCCGTGCCACCAGTGAAAAACGCTTATGGGTTGTTTTATGGCGTGAAAACTGGTAGAGATACGGGGGGATTTTTGCTAGGGGAAATTACTTGATTTGTGGAGTGTGTGATGAAGCGTCGATTTGTTTGTGCAGCGTGTTTTTGTTTTTGTTTAGGCTTTTTGGGATGCGGCGGTGATGATGCCAAGCAGGAACAGAAGCCCGCAGAGAATGTTCCGGAAAACACGGAGGTTCTTTGTTCGGATGGCTTTGATAACGATAATAACGGCAAGAAAGATTGTGAGGAAGAGGATTGCCAGTGGTTTGAAGTTTGCGCTGTGAAAGTGGTTGCCGAAAACACAGAGGCTCTTTGCACGGACGGGCTCGACAACGACAACAACGGCAAGAAGGATTGCGAGGAAGAGGATTGCCAGTGGTTTGATGCGTGTATGCAGGGGGTAAAAGCTGAGAACACGGAGGCGTTGTGTTCGGATGGCGAGGATAACGACGGCAATGGCAAGGCCGACTGCGAAGAAGAGAGTTGCCAGCAAATGCACGTCTGCGAAAAGAAGGCCGCAGAGAACACGCCGGAACTGTGCTCCGATGGTCGTGATAATGACAACAATGGCGAAGCAGACTGCGCAGATAGTGGATGTCGTGATTTAGATATCTGCCGTGATAAAGAACCCGAAACGACCGAGGAACTGTGTTCGGATGGCAAGGATAATGATCAGAATGGCCGGCCGGACTGCGCGGATGCAAACTGCCTGAAGTTTTCGATATGCCAGAAGGCTGAAAATACGGAAGAATTGTGCGCAGATGGTTTGGACAATGACTTTAATGGGCTGAAGGACTGCGATGATGACGGCTGTGCGTCGTTTGCACATTGCAGCAATGCGTCGGAAGCGTGCACAGAGGGGGCGGGGTCTTGCGTAGGGAATTTGCGCAATTATTGTGAGTCTGGAAGCTGGAAACAGGAATATTGTGATTTGGAATGCAAGGATGGAAAATGCAAAAGCTGTGAGGAAGTTTATGGCCCGGATACATGCGAAGACGGCGTTGCTTCGTATTGCAGCAACAATGTGCGCCTGACGCAGAATTGCGAGTATGATTGCGAGGGACAGAGGTGTCGGGTATGTCTGCCGGGACAGGTGCGGTGTAGTGAGGATGGATCGTCAAAGGAGACATGCACAACAGAGGATGGCGTGACGCAGTGGGTGTCTGAAGCCTGCGCGGATGGCTGTTTTGAAGGCGAATGCAAGGGGTGCACGAAAGCTGGCGAGAATATGTGCAGCGGCAATGAACTCAAGAGCTGCACGAGCAATTATGAGCTCAAGACGACGGTTTGCGAGTATGGCTGCAAAGACGGGGCGTGTCGCATTTGTGCCGAGGGAAAACTGAGCTGTGCGGAAGATGGCAAAACGGTGATGAAATGCAATTCCAACAAGCTCGAAAAGGCTGGCGAGGTTTGTAAGAGCAGTTGCGTGAACGGGGCTTGCAACGATGAAAACGGCAATCATTTGAAAGATGAGCATGAGCCGCATTTACATTACGCACCGAGTTGCGTGTATGATTCGAGCTGTGAGTCAGGGACTTTCTGCGACAGCTTTATCGGCAGATGTGCGGACAAATGTACGAGCAGTGATCAGTGTTTGGAGGGCTTTATTTGCCGGCCGGATGGGCGATGTGCTGCCGAGGCGTTTGAGACGATTTGGGAAGTGACGGATTCCAGCAAGAAGATTGAGATACCGACAACGAGTGCTCAAAAGTGCAACTTCAAGATCGATTGGGGAGATGGCAAAACGGAGACCGTTACATCTTGCTCTGCAAGCGATTTGACCCATACCTATACGAAAGCCGATTCATATCATGTGAAGATTACGGGGACATTTGATGGCTTTAAGGTTAGCTATAACAGCGCATCCAAACTGAATGAAGTGGTGTCGTTTGGGCCTGTGGGATTGGCGGCAGATGCTTTTAGAGGTGCGACGCGACTCAATGCACTTTCACAAATTGATATTCCGGATTCGACAAAACTTATATCATGTAAAGAGATGTTTAAGGATTGTCAATCGCTAAAAAGTGGCTTGAGCCGGTGGGATGTGAGCAAAGTGACGGATATGTCGTATATGTTTAATAAGGCTCTGATGTACAATGAAGATTTGGATTCATGGAATGTTGAAAGTGTAAAGAATATGAGTTATATGTTTTATGATGCTTCTGCATTTAATGGCAAGATCGGCAAATGGAATACGTCGAACGTGACTGATATGAGTTCAATATTTTGGAATGCCAGCAAATTTAATAGCGATATTGGAGCATGGAAAGTGGGAAATGTGACCAATATGTCACATATGTTTAGAAATGCGTTATGGTTTAATCAAGATTTGAGTAAGTGGGATACCTCAAAAGTCACAGACATGCGTTATATGTTTAGTGGGGCGACTGATTTTGATGGGCTTATTGGAACTTGGAATAC
>JAZODZ010000433.1:0-2652 GCA_045597285.1 Myxococcota bacterium | reverse complement strand
CGTTTTATTTGCCGCAGTTTCAGTCAACGCATTATTCTTAAATAAATGATAAACGACATATTCATAAATCTCAGATGGTGAACGGTCTTTTGCTATCTGCACCAGTTGTTCGAGTATTGTTGATTTGACATCACCGCCGTTTTCCCAATTCTGCTCAAAATATGGAAGATACGATGCAGCCATCATACCTTTTTGGCATTGTCCCATATAGGTTTTGGCCGAAGCCGTTAAACCGAGACCGCCAAGTGTCCAGTCTGGCCCAGGAAACAGCGCCGACTGTTCTGCTGTCAGCGGTAACACGTTTTGCGGATCTGGAAAAAGTTTTGCTTTTTCACCGCTTTTACGCACGATCACCACACTGGCACCTGGATTATCAATCGCACTGGCACGAATATAGGCTTTTTCACTTAACAAAGCCGCCATCTCACGCGCCAATACAGTTTGTATTAACGGATTGACAACGCGCCGTTCTTCTTTTGTTCCGCGTACATTCCATACCGCACCAGCAGCAACATCATTGACTATCGGCGAGGTAAACAGCAGTCTTATTTTTTTGGATTTCGCCAATATCTGTCTGACTTTTTCGAATGCATAAATGCTAAAGCTACCAGACGCTATGTCGAGATAATCCCCTTTGTGAACCATCTCAGATAACGCATCAATAGCAGTCTTACTGCGATTATCGACCAATATCGGCATCTGTGGTGCAAAGGTGTTATCCATGATTCACCTCGCACAAGTAGAGCTTCTTGTTTAGATTTTGTCTAATACTCCCCACCCCCTCAATCTGGAGCTGGTGGCGCTTTGCGCAACGAACTTCAAACACGCAAGAGCATCGAACCGACCGGGAGCTTATTGAATTAAATTCTATTACCCCCCCAATATCGTATAATATTCATAAATCCACCCTTTATCAGAATGTTATTCAACCCCACCTGCGAATGCAAGCTGTTTCGTAGGCGTGTATATCACATCGAAGGGCATCGTGGGGATAAAAAACACAAGCGAATTAATGTAACAGCTCAGCCCTCTGATGATTTTGCCTCGAAGTCTTTGTTTTGCCTACGCGGCATTGTATTCGATTATGACCTGCACTCCGCACGCTATTTGCCACATGCCCCATCTGTAGAGCGACATGCGGCAGCCGACGCCGATTCCGTGATAGACTGTGATAGACTGGAAACGCAGTACAATATGTGTTAGCATGATAGATGTAACTGGTATTACGCCAGTTATGATGTGAATGGAGGTTGACCAATGTCACCATTGAGAGAGAGGGCTTTTGCCGAATTGGATACGCTGTCAGAAGATCAGCTGGGTATTGTTTTGAAAACAATTGATGGTCTAAAAAAGGATGAAAAACGTGCACAGGAACGCGAAAGAATCCGCTTAGAAGCCAAAAAGGCTTTTGAAGAGATTCGCGCTGAAAGTCAGAACTATCCGGAACTGACATTGGACGAGATAAACGAGGAAATACGCTTGGCTCGTGAAGAACGAAGAAAGAGGTCGCAAGATGTTTGTTGTCATTGACACAAATGTAATTGTGTCAGCATTGATTTCCAAAAAGCCAGACTCTCCACCAGTCCGCGTAATTGACGCACTCATGGAACGTAAGTTTATCCCCTGCGTCATCCTGATATTATTGCAGAATATGAAGATGTTTTGCACCGCCCTAAATTTCACTTCAATGCAGAACAAGTCCGGAAAATCATCGACCATATTTTGACTGAAGGTATGGAAATATTCCCTACGCCTACGGATGAAACATTTGTGGATCCTTCTGATATGATTTTTTATGAAGTTGCAATGGATAAGCATGATGAAAATGCATAGCTCATCACAGGAAATACCAGACATTATCCTGCGCAGCATTTTATCATGACTCCTTTTGAATTTATGGCCATGCTCGACAGCTATGGCAAAAATTCATGACAATCATTATAGTTATGAATAATGTTATTATTCAGACCTTACGTGAGAACGTCGTTAGGCGTTCCATGAATGTAGCCGCAGGCGACTACCACGGCAAACGCAACTGGGCAAATATGAAAGCCCTACGGGCTTTTGTCCAAGACTGAATAGGTACGAATAATCGTCTAAACAACCACACTCACCTACATTTTTCTTGCATTTCGCACTAAATTTCACTATAGGCGGAAGGGCCGAGTGGCTTAAAGCGTAAATCCAGGCTGATCCTTGGATTTGCGCTTTTTTTATGCCTGTCGGTTCGTTCTCCATCGGGCCATGCGTCCGAACACAATGGTTATGATATATGGAAAACACTACTGAACGTCCCACAATATTTCTCTTGGTCATGCTTGCGGCGCTGACTGCATTTGCGCCGTTTGTGACCGATATGTATCTTCCCGCTCTGCCATCCATGACCACGACATTCGAGGCAACGACTTCGGAGGTACAGCTCGGCCTGACCACGAGCATGATTGGGCTCGCACTCGGGCAGCTCATCATTGGCCCGCTCAGTGACAAATATGGCCGAAAAATCCCGCTCATCAGTACGCTCGTGCTGTTCGCGATTTCTTCAGTGCTTTGTATATTGTCCAACGGGATTGCGATGTTCGTCGCCATGCGTCTCATTCAGGGGCTCGGTGCATCGGGTGGCGTCGTGCTTTCTCGAAGTATTGCGACCGACCT
>JAZODZ010000432.1:0-9785 GCA_045597285.1 Myxococcota bacterium | reverse complement strand
CAGAACTGCATTTGCATAGATTCGAGCACAACCTGCTCCAACGGACAACACATTTTTGGCAACGGCTGCGAAGACGATTCGACAGATAACTGCGGTCAGCACGGAAACCGTTGCAATTCCTCGGTTTCTGGCTGGAAAAATGGTTCTTGTACCAATGGTGCCTGCATCGTCTCAGAATGTGATGCCGGTTATCAAGTCGATGGAAATTCTTGCATTTGTGCCGCTCAATTCCATAAAGTGGAAACAAACAATAGTTTTACCTGTGAAGCCGATTCTGTCGCGCATTGCGGTGAACACGATTACCAATGTGCAAATGAAATCGACGGCTGGAAACAGGGAGAATGTTCGAATGGAAAGTGTTCAGCTACGGAATGTATCGAAAACTACCATGTACATAACCATATATGTGAAATGGATAGCAAAGAACATTGTGGTGGGCACAATCTCGACTGCCGCAACACCATGAGTGGTTTTTTAGACGGCCAATGTTTCAATCACACCTGCATTGCGACCGCATGCCTTCAGGAATACCACCTATATCAAAACACATGCGAACCAGACGATGAAAACCATTGCGGAAAGCACTCCACAAGCTGTTTTGATGTCATTCCGGGATTTGCGACCGGTGCATGCGTGGAAAAAGAATGCCACGTCAAGACCTGTGCGGACGGCTATCATCTCGACAGTGCCAACAACAGCTGCATCGCAGATACCAACGACTGTTGCGGCGAATCATGCGCTCGCTGTACATCCCCCCGTGTATGCTCAAAAGGGGCTTGCGAGGCAAAGTGTGACGCTCCGCTTTCCAAATGCAATAACGAATGTCACAATTATACGAACGAAATGAAGCATTGCGGTGGATGCAACAAGTCATGCACCACAAACACTATTAGCAACAGCTCGAAAGTCGTCTGCTCCAATGCGCTATGCAAAGCCACATCATGCATTTCAGGCTATCACGTTTACGATGGGCAGTGCGAAAAAGATACTCTCAATCATTGTGGCGATCATGATGTGCAATGCAATGTCGATAATGCCACAAATATATGTTCAAACGGCTTGTGCAGTTTTATATGCGATCCAGAATATCACAAATATTACGAAGTATGTGAACATGACTCCACTATGAACTGTGGCGAACATGGCATTCAATGCAATGTTGCAAATGCTTATAATAATTGTGAAGACAAGGTATGTAGTTTTTCCTGTAAACCAGGATATCATATATATAACAACGGATGTGAACAGGACACCATAGAAAATTGCGGCAATCATGGCATTCAATGTAATATCGCAGATGCCTATAATAATTGTAAAGACAAGACATGTAGTTTTTCCTGTCATCCTGGATATCATATATATAACAACGGATGTGAAAAAGACACCTTCACGAACTGTGGCGCACATAACAGGCAGTGTGCTATCGGTGACATTATTATTTTCGGAAACTATCATCAGTTCTCAAACATCGATACCACCCCGATTGAATGGCGCGTACTTGACCTAAACAGCGACGGCCAGGTTCTCATCATCAGCGAAAAAGTACTCGAAGTCATGGCATACCGAGAATCTGGAAGCGGCCCATGGCAAAACAGCAAAATCCGTTCGTGGCTCAATGACAGTTTTTTAAACACAGCCTTTACTGACGACGAAAGAACCCAAATCATATCATCCAATGTTCCTGCCCACACCAATCCAGATTATGCCTCCAAAATCCAGGGCAATGCGACGACGGATAAGATTTTCCTACTCAGCTTCAAGGAAGCTAAAGAATATTTTAAAGACAATGCAAGTCGCCGGGCAGATGCTACACGCTATGCCGTCAGCAATGGCGCACACGTGTATGGTTCGGACACCAAGCTATTATCCAAGGATGGAACATGCAAGGATACCCACTGTTATGCCCTCTGGTGGCTTCGCACGGTAGGCGGCGGGAATGCGTGTGCCTGTCAGGTCATAGGCGTTACCGGCGAAGTTGACTCGTATGGAGGCAATATGCATGATACCTATAGAAGCGTGCGCCCCGCCCTATGGCTTGACATGAATCAATAAATTTAGAGCCGCCCGCGTATTGCGCAGCAATAGCGAGGCGGCCAAAAGGCCGTATGCGCATCGCGCATAGGCCGAAAAGCAGGGCATAGCGAGCTGTATAGCGAGCAAGCCCTGCGCTCATAATTTAATTAATCTGACCCTGAGCATCTTCGGGCGGCACGATAATCGAAACCTTGCGCTCGCCAAACGAAAGCCCCGTCGTCGGGTTATATACCTCGATATATGCCTCGAAGACCTGCGCTTCCTTGCCGCCCTGCACGCAATCGGGATTCTGCGCATTGACCGTAAAGTGAAGTTCCGCGCCTTTCTTCGATTTGCTCGACGTGCCCGGCGCGAAGTTCCTAAACCCGTTGTTGTAATCCGACTCGCCGATGATCGTGGGGATAGCTTCGGGATTGCACGAATGCTCGGGTTCCTGCATCGGCGGAATATACGTCGTGGCCTCGACCTTCCGGATAAAACACGATGTATCCTTGTCCGAACCCTCGATGGGAACGCCGCGGACGCGTGCCGCCACTTCATAAGTTCCGTATTTGATGAGGGCATCCACGCCATTGACGATCGTCGTGGAAACATCGGCCTGTAATGCCTGATAGGCCAGGACGCACTGATTCGGCTTTCCATTCAGGTATTCGGGCTCCGTAATCTTGGAACCGAGGCAGCATTTGTTTTCGCCGCAAATACCGGCAAACGCGCACGCGGGAACAATCGCGTCCGTTTCCTTTGCCCAGCGCGTCATCTGGCCATAGAGATCCGCCTCCTGGACGTTCTGGCTGTTCGGAACGCCGAGTGTAATCACGCGGATACCCTTGTCCCTGAGGGCATTGATCGTTTCGGTGGAATAATGCGGCTTGCTCACGGCAGACGAATAGCTGAGGAAATCTTCGTCATGCGAATAAGCATCCGTCGTATGGATCACGATGGGCAGCGAATCGTTTCTGAAATCGGCACCGCCCCATGTATTGGCCGCGTTCGAATGCGCCGGAATCGATCCGCCGCTCCACGACGCTTCGCCTTTGCCCGTGGCGAGCTGGAAGAGCGACTCGACGCCGCTTTCGGCAGTATCTGTGCCGGCCCGCGTCTTGAAAAGGGAGTTGTTTACATAGCCCTTGACGACATTCGGATCCGTCGAGACATTGCCTATCACGCGATAAGGCAGGTCACCGGCCGAAGCACTGCCGTAGTTCCCAACCGGAAAATCATCGAAATTCGTCAGACCGAAGCCGCTGTCGTCGACCATGCCCTGAATGCTCTGAACCGTATTCTGGATGTTCGATTTGACGTTGCCAATCGTCTCGCTCATCGAAACCGTCGTATCGACGTTAAAGACGAGATCGAGTTTCTGAACGCTGGGTTCGAACAGAAGGTCAGCGCTCCTGGAATCGCCTTTCCATTTCAGCTCGAAATAGAATTCAAACACGTCAGTCACGCCAATCGCAGAATTGCACACGACATCTTCCAAAGATGTGACCGTGGAGCCGCCGAGAAGGCCGTGTTCCATGGCATATTGCGCCGCCGGGTATTCGGCACCGTCCGGGAATCCATCGCCATCCGAATCCTGCGTCACCACGCCGACGACAGAGCCACACACCTGTTCGTTGGCATCGGGCAGCGCATCCCCGTCGCAGTCCGCATACATGAAGCAGTAACGAACCGTGTTTTGGGAAACGTAATACAGCGGATTTCCCTGTGCATCGACTTCCTGGCTGTCCGGAATCGTATCGCCGTCCGAATCCAGGGAATAGCGATTGAGGACGCCGTCGCCATCGGCATCTGAATCGCCTTCGATTGCGTCGGGAATCGTGTCATTATCGGAATCCGCATCGTTGTAATCGGGAATGCCATCGTCGTCGGAATCCCATGGCGACAAAACGGTTCCGGGTTCGCACCAGGTATCGTCGCATTTGCGCCCCGGATGGCCGTCCTTGACGAGACCGGCAATTTCCAGGTCATCGGCGACAGAATCGCCGTCATTGTCCTCGTCGATGTAATCGGGAACGGTATCGCCGTCGGTATCGACGGGATGAAGCGGATCATCCCCGGCTTCTTCTTCATCGGGAATGCCGTTGCTATCGGAATCGAGATCGAGGAAATCGTACTCGCCGTCGTAATCCGAGTCGGCTGGCTCGACAGAGCGATCGCCTCCATTACCGGCTTCAACCGCATCGGGGATCGTGTCGCCATCGGAATCGAGATCGCGGCAATTGGGAACCGTGTCTTTGTCGGTGTCGACATCGCACGCATCATACGTGTCGGGAATCGTGTCGCCGTCGGTATCGTTCAGGGGATCGACGGGTTCGGGCTTGACGGGATCGGGCGGCTTCGTTCCACCGCCATCCTCGGGCTTGCCGGGCTCATCTTCCGCACCGCTTTTGGGAATGGGACGTTCTTTCGGGGTCACATCTTCATCGGGCACGCACACGCTGTTCTGACAAGACCAACCCGTGGGGCAACCATCTGAATTCGTACAGGATTCGCCAGTGGAACCGCCGCCTTCAGACGAATCGCCGCAGGCAAACAACAGAAAAGATGAAGCGCAAATAATAGATAAAACTCGAAGTGTATGATTCCTCATATTCCCTCCTGAATACCGGGAAAACTCAGCGCTTCTTTTACAGAAAACGGCGCACCAATTCCAGATTTTAGTCATTTGCCGTGCGGCGCATCACGATTCTTCGTTATTGAGCTGTTCGAGATGTTCCGCGGTCTTGAGCGCGTTAATAATTTCATCCAGGGCACCGGTTTCCACGACCGTATCGAGGTTGTACACGGTCAGGCCAATGCGGTGATCCGTGATGCGGTTCTGCGGATAATTGTATGTGCGGATGCGTTCGGAACGATCGCCGGACCCCACCATGTTCTTTCGGACATCGGCGCGTTCGCCATCGAGCTTGGACTGCTGCATATCATAGAGACGGCTCTTGAGAACCTTCATAGCCTTGTCTTTATTCTTATGCTGTGAACGTTCGTCCTGGCACGTCACGACGAGACCCGTGGGAATATGGGTAATTCGAATCGCAGATGACGTCTTGTTGACGTGCTGTCCACCGGCACCGCTCGAACGGTAGATATCGATGCGCAAGTCGCTGTCGTTGATCTTGATATCGACATCCTGGGCTTCGGGAAGGATCGCAACCGTACACGCCGACGTGTGGATGCGCCCCTGGCTCTCGGTCACGGGAACGCGCTGGACGCGGTGCGTGCCGGCCTCGAACTTCAGATATGCATAAACATCCACGCCGCTGACCATCGCCACGACTTCCTTATACCCGCCAAACGTCCCCTCGCTTTCGGAAATGATTTCGACATTCCAACGCATTTTGGCGGCATAGCGAGAGTACATATTGAACAGGTCGCCGGCAAAAAGGCTTGCTTCATCGCCGCCGGTTCCCGCACGGACTTCGAGAATGATGTTCCTGCTGTCCATCGGATCTTTCGGAAGCATCATGATCTGAAGCTCATCGCGTTTCGCCGAGATTTCCGGCTCAAGACGTGCGATTTCTTCCTTCGCCATCGCCCGCATCTCGTCATCTTCCTCGGCGAGCAACTCGCGGGCTGATTCTAGCTCGGATTCGGCGCTTTTCAACGACCGATAGGCGATGATGATCGGCTCCATATCGGCGCGTTCTTTCGCATACGCATTATATTTTTCGGGAGATTCGACGACATCGGGATCGGCAAGACGGCTGCACACATCCTCGAAATGGCGTTCAAGTTCTTCGAGTTTTTGGAGGAATTTCGTGGACATTGAACGGAAACCCTGTGAATAGCGATAAAAACGGGTTAGGCTCCGTTCTCCGATAAAAAACCATCCCACCGAGACTGATTTTTTATGGGAAAACGGAGCCTAACAGAACATTGCGGATTAAATCAAATTACTTGGTGCGGTTATATTTCTTGTTGAAACGTTCGACACGGCCAGCGGTGTCGACCATTTTCTGTTTGCCCGTGAAGAGCGGATGGCACTGGGAGCAAATTTCAACGCTGTAGTCGCCGAGAGTGGAACGGGTTTCAATGACGGCGCCACAGGCACACGTAATTTTGGCGGGTTTATAATCGGGATGAATACCTTTCTTCATAATTTACCTCTTCGAGAGTATTTGACGGATTAACCGCCGAATAATGAGTTTTGAATTTCTGACGCAAATCCAGGCCAGAATAAAAGCCGCCGTTGTATAGGCGCAAACAGCGGCGCGGTCAAATTCTTTTTCGCCTCATCAGATAATTTGCTTAATCCACGCGATGAATTTCCCCATAAATGACGAATTTTTCGCATCCTGTGGATTGCACATGAGCACCGTGGGCTGGTTCATGACATAGAGCATGAGGCCGGCCACCGTGGCGTATTTGGGATTGAGAATAAAATCGGTCAAACCGCTGATATTTCTAGGCACGCCGCGTCTTGCCGGAAGTTCGAGGACGCGTTCGGCGAGTTCCGGGACGGCATCCATTACCGACGTCCCGCCCGTCAGGATAATTCCGCCGGGAATCTGTGATTTGTCGATGCCCGCCTTCACGATTTCGCGGTTCACCATCTCGAATATCTCTTCAAGCCTCGGCTCGATCACGCCGCAGATCGCCTGGCGCGGATGTTTGTGGATATCGCGGCCGTTCGAGAGCGGAATCTCGACAATTTCTTCCGCGCCGACAGACGAAACCATCGCGCATCCCGAATGGATCTTGACCGTTTCCGCATCCGGAAGTGTCATCTGGAACGCCTTGGCCAAATCGCTCGTCAGGCTGTTGCCGGCAATCCCAATCGTGTGCGTATGGACAATCGCACCCTTGCTCCAGATCGCGATGTCCGTCGTGCCGCTTCCCAAATCGACCAGAACACACCCGATTTCCTTCTCTTCTTCCGTCAGGACGGATTCGCCCGACGCCAGGGATGAAAGCACGACATCGGTCACATCGACGCGGCAACGATCCACGCTCTTGACGATGTTCTCAATGCAACTCGACACCGCCGTGATGATATGCACTTTTGCCTCGAGACGGACGCCGCTCATGCCCCGCGGGTTCCGAATGCCCGGCGTGCCGTCCACGATATAATCCTGCGCAATCACGTGCAGGAACTCGCGATCCGGCGATATGCGAACCGCACGCGCCGTTTCCAGAACACGCGAAATGTCGTCATCGCTAATCTCATCGCAGTTGCTGACTTTCGCCACACCGTTCGAGTTCGTTCCCTGAATGTGGTTGCCCGTGATGTTCACGATCACGCTCGACACCCGGCAATTCGCGATGATTTCCGCTTTCTCTATGGCTTTTTGAATGCTCTGAGAGGCCGCTTCGATATTGATGATGCCTCCCTTCTGAATGCCCTTGGATGCCGTCTCTCCGGCCCCCAGTATCTTTAGCCCTTCGTCACTCACCTCGCCAATGACAGCACACGTCTTGTTCGTGCCAATATCGAGACCAACGAGAATATCACCTAATTTTACGCTCATTTCCGCTTCCCTGCTGATGGTGTGAATGCCTCTTGTTTGCTTCTTATATGGTTAATGTTTTTTGTCTTTCGATGATTTCGCGGATTTGTCATTTCCGGCGGATTTGTCCGCCGGAGACTTTGCTGCACCCGCGTCTGCCGGTTTTTCAGCCGCGCTGTCGGTCGGTTCAGGTGCGGCCGGCGGTGCCACGATGACCCTCTGTTTTGGACGAACCACGATCCGATCCGGCGTCGTATCGCTGTCCAGAAGGATGTAATCCGCCTCGATCTTTTTCTGATCCAGCACGTCCTCGACGATCATCAGGCGTTCCAGGCGATCCTCGAAATCCGTATATCCAAAGCGGATTTCCGTCGTGCCCGTGTACATCGTGTATCCCGTTGCCGCATCGTAATGGATCTCGTCAATCCGATGCGGATAACCCGCTCGGCGAATCGTCTCGGACAACGAAAACGCCTCGACGACGGCCTTGGCTCGCGACTTGAGCGGTTTGTCAATCGTCACGACAGGTGCCATGATCGTGTCGTCCTGTGTCCACAGTTTTATCGCGATGCCGGAATGATCGACGACATAGAGCTGCCCGTCATTCACCAGTCCCATCGGGTCGTGTTCCTCGATCTCGATGTCCACGGTACGCGGCAAATCCACACGGACTTTTGCCTTCTTTATCCACGGAAGCGTCTCGATGCCAGCCTCGACCGTGTGGACATCCACTTCGAACAGATTCGCGTCCTCCGCCTGAAGCCCGGACGCCTCGAGTATCGACGCATCGTCTTCGCGCAGATTCCCATGGATCGAGATATTTTCCGGCAGGAAATACCCCGTCTCGGACAGATGCTGGTAATAGAGGTAAAGGCCATACGGAATGCCGCAGGCGATCGCACACGTCAAAATGATCTGCCCGATCACGACGAGCAGGCTCTTCCACCCCTTGCTGTCTAACTGACTCACGGTCGGTTCAAGCCGACGATTCTGACGTAAATTCCTGGACATAGCTTCCCACGAAAAATAAACCCGTGACAGTCTGCCCGCATTTTATGCACGCGGCAAATTTTCGGCGTAACCGTTCAGACCTCACCCGCCGCTAGCGCGGCACCCTCTCCCATTGGGAGAGGGAAATGGGTTCGCTACGCTCACCCTCTTGCAGCACTAAGATTATTCACTTTTTATATAGGCTTTCCCTATCCGCTATTTGATTCTATAGAAACTCATTAGCGCCCTGAAAGGGCGCAATGTTTCAGCCCGGGGTGAAGCATAGCGTAACCCCGGGTAATAGGCATTCCAGCATATCAGCGCCCTGAAGGGGCGCAACACAAGGCCGCAAGATTATTCGTACAATTCCTACGGATAATAAGGTGGCGAGACGCACGTATCCCCAGGTAGGACTGAACAGTTACAGAAACTCTGTTAGGGTTTATTCATCCAAAACACAGTGATTGCAATTTTTTGGCGAAACGAGTAGGAGATAGTGCTTTGAATGTGAGATGTTGCCTATCCATAAAGAAATGATTGGAATCAACTGATTGGAAATCGCTGGAAACGGCTTTTTTCGATTTATCGTTAAGGAGAGCGATATGAAACGGATCGTATTGTCAACATTGATGATTCTATTGGTATGTCTGGCAGGGTGCAATTCAGACAGGGCCAAGCTCGAAAAGATTTGTTCCGATGTCGAAGCCGTATCTTTGATGACGAATGACTGCTCGGAAATGGGGGCGAAGCTCGAGCCGGTCACGACGAATTTTATGGCGACGGTCAATCGAATCGCGACGAAAGTCCCCGACGTGGAAACGCGCAAAAGCTATGTCGACGTCACTTCTCGCTGTTTGCGTGGCTACATGAAGATCGAGCTCGGGACTTGCGGCGACAACGATATGGTCAAGGCTGCACTTCCTAAAAGAGAGTTTACGCTTAAAAAATAGATTGAACGTGGCGATGTTTGATTTTTGTGTCATCACCATGTTTTTCGGGCGCAACGCCATGTGTCGCAGCGCGTATGCAATAGCGCTGCGGGCACGCCGTATGACAATAGGCGTGCCGACATAAAAACAATCACGCGAATTAAGAGTTGCTTAAAAACACAACGCGTGATCTTGTCTTTTCGTCGCGTGCGTTATAGTAAAAGCCCGCGCAAGTGCGCATTTTTTTATGGAGAAAAATATGTCACATAACTACGTCCGTCTGAACGACCGTGCGTGGGATGCCCTGCGTCCCGTGCGGATTACGCCTGATTTCATCCCGTCTGCCGCGGGTTCGTGCCTGATCGAATGCGAAAACACGCGCGTC
>JAZODZ010000431.1:0-10394 GCA_045597285.1 Myxococcota bacterium | reverse complement strand
TTGGCGCGTAGCGCCTACCGGGGGAACAAGGAATGTTTCCAAGATATGAACCCCGTGGGGGTTCAACAAAATGTATGGAACCCCTACGGGGTTCTGTTTTGGGGGAATTCCGTTTATCCCCCGGCGTTGCCGGGGGATACTAATATGAAAGCCCTACGGGCTTTTGGTACAATCAAAGGACTTTAAGAGCATTTATACATATAAACAAAGATTTATAAGCCCAAACAGCCCATAAATCTACGACATCATAAAAAAAATCAATCTCTTTTTGACCAAAAATTTTAAATTTTTGCTAATGCAAAAGTCCTAGTATTTATGCGGTTTGAGGCGAATTTGGGGGCGAAAAAAGCCGCTCGCGCAATGCGATAGCGGGCAAAAAGCCACCCGTGTTCCAAATGTGTAATCATTTGTTCATATTTTATTGAGGATAATCGACAGCTTTTCCGTACCTTTTGTGGCAAACCCCATCACGAGACTGTCTTTCCAGTAATCAATATCAATGTCTGGTCTATACCACCACTGTTTTGTAACATCGACGTTCTCCAGTGTATATTCGGCAACAAGCGAAGCATCTGGCAACGGGATATCGTGCTTGTTTAGGATGTTTTCTATGGCCTTAATTGAGCCTAGGGTTTGTTCATCACAAACCTTGTCACTATAATATTCGGCATCACAAATGTTGCACAGTTCATGAGGAATGCTAAGAACAATGCAAAACTCATCGTCCGGATTGCCGTCCGTGATCCCTGTGTACAAAGCGACAGCCTGCTCGTATTCTTCATGGGTGATTCTGTTGAATGGATCGTTAAGAAAATCTTCGACAGTCTTGTAATTCCAATGCTTCCATCCCATGACCATATCGGGCAGGATGCTGTAATACTCATACCATACCTCATCTTGCCAACAGTTCGCAGCCGGCCACTGCCACATTTTTTTTGCAATTATCGTCCAGTCTCGCTCTGGATACAGGGCAAGCAAATAACGCTCGATGCACATGAAGATATAACATAAACGGCCGTTCATCGTGACGTTTTCAAATCTTTTGTCCAAATCATGATTCATACGAATAAATTCTCTTTGATGTTATTAATAAATATCTCAAGTTTCGGACCCTTATTGTCCGTGGAAAATGTACGGATAATCCTACGGTTTTGTGTTGCGCTACGCTTCACCCCGGGCTAAGACATTGCGCCCTTTCAGGGCGCTGTCGAATTATATGTATTGCAAAGGTTTTGCAATTCACATTTCATTTATTATTCATCCACAAATGTTATTCTGCACGGCAATGTGGTCTCTAAATATCTCTCCAAATACCAATTGGGCGTATTTCCCTTCAATATTCTGCGTATCAGGGCAACGGCACTGTCATCTGAAAGAGGTTCCTTTTCAGTGATAAGGCTTATATCCAATGGGGCGGCGTTATACATTTCTGCGAACAGGCGGCAGTGCTTAAAACCGCCGTGTGCTTTTGCAAATTCAATAGCAGAGGCAATGCGTTCTTCCATGGTGCCTTCAAGCTCTCTGCTTTCCAGCTCAACCTCTATGCGGCTTGTGCTATGCCCGCTCAAGGTGTCGTGGATAAAAACATCGAGGTTGTCATAAACGCGCTCCGCGAGTGGTCTGCCATTGTCGGGGAGATCGCATATTAACTGTCCGTTGGGCCGTATCCAGATAATCTTGGGGTAGTAATAGCCGCCTTTGGCCACGGGAACGGTATCTGTGCCGTATTTTTCCCTTATATGTATTGAACACCATTCGTCCCAACGCGGCTGGCTCGCGGCATAATCGGGATCATACCAATATTTAAGTTCATCAACGGAATCGTCTATCCATTCGCTGTGGGCAAGGATTTCAAAAGAAAAGGCAATGTCCACAAGATATTGACTTCCGTCGTCGCATACTACGTTAGGGCTGCCGGGATAAATCCGGATTCGGTCAAATGCGCCGTCCCATTCGCGGCAGAATTTTTCTGCGGCCTCGATAAACGGCACATCCGCTTTTCGGTAGTTTTCGGCGACCAGGTCATGGTCGTATGCGTGGCAACGGTGCGTCTTGGCAAATGCGATGGCGGCGTCAATGCGTTCCTGTTCTGTGCCCGTGAGTTTCATGGTCTATAGCCTTTATGCGGGGTATTATTTATAAAGATGCCCACGGCGCGGCGTATCGCGATCGCGATAGCCGCGTCAGCGCATGGCGTATCGGCCGCAGGCCGATAGCCGTGCCCATGGTAGGCACGTGTCGTGACACGTGCCCCCTGTTCGCCGTATGTGCAACGCGCATAGGCGAGCGCACCATCGCATAGACGTATCATTTGAGCCACATGGCGGGACGCAAGCCGATTTGGCCGTTGTAGTTCACATGGAATGGACAGGTTGTGCACAAAGCGCCATCTTCACCGACAGATGCGGCTCTGTCTTGAGTTTGGCCTGGCGAACGGAGCCACCAGGGGGATGTGCAGTTATTCGCATAAAAATAATTTTTTTTGCAGACTTCATCACGAGAATAATTATATGCAATAGCACCTTTGTTTAAGGCATAGAGCGTGATGTATGCTTTGCGATCCTCATTGTCTGTGAAATATTGATTCGCTTCCACGTGGCTGAGCAGGAATATTTTATCCGTCGTTTCATTGCCCGGTTTTGTACTGAAATTCGGAGTGGGATGAGGCAGTACTTTGGATGCAATGATTCTTGCTTTTTCTTCGGCAGTAAATGCAGTGTCGATAAAGTTATTGCTCGTATAGTCGTTGCCTACCAAATTGTACGAAGAACCATAGCCGTTGAGCCACGAACGGAGCGTGCTGGTTTCCCATGTAAGATCAGTCATATCAATATTCGTCGTATTGTAATCTTGTAGTTCGATTACCTTATTGCTGATGACGAGAAGATGACCATCGCTGTCGATGTCGAGTACGCGCCATTCAATCGGTTCTTTGCCATTTGCAATTTTGTCGTCCTGTTCGTAGTAACCTAAGAAGAATTTGTCGCCGATTTTCAAAGTTTCACAAGTTCCGTTATTACAGGCTTGTCCTGTGGTGCATATCTGGCAGGCTCCACCATCCAGGCCGCATGACGTGTTACTTTGCTTATCTGTACACGCGTTTTGCAACGCGTCTATGCAAAAACCGCTTTTACAGGTCGTGGGGGTACATATCCCGTTCTCGCAATTACCATTATTCCAGCCGGCGAGCTTTGTGCAATTGGTTTCAGATGATCCGCAGTTCGTTGGCGAATCGGCAATACATTTGCCGTCTTTGAGATGGGCATTGGCTTGGCATTCCGTGGCCTGGCAAATGCCATTTATACAATTTCCGGCTTGTGTATATTCGAGTGTGTTACAATTAGCCGATCCGGTTGCCTTCCCATTGGGACAAGCCGTAGCCGTGTCTATTTCACACGTGCCTTTGTCTGTGAGATGATATCCGGCTGCACACGATGTAATTTTGCACGTTCCGTTCTGGCAAATACCCGCCGACGCATGGTTCGCCGTGTTACAGTTCTCGCAATGCGTGCCGCAATGATCATTCTGATTGTTACAGGTATTTTCAAAGATGCATTCGTTTCCAGAGCAGAAGCTGACGATACATTGCGAATCCTGACAATACTCATTGTCATTGCACTTCGTGCCACATTTGCCGCAGTGCGAAGCGTCGCTTTTGAGCTGTTCTTTGGTCAGGCACACTGGTTCTGTATCTGAACCACAATTGACCATGCCCTTATCGCATGTATATGTACAATGTCCATGATCGCAGCCATTTGTTTTGGCGTTTTTCAAGTCCGAGCAGACGGCACCGCAGGCACCGCAGTGATTGGAATTGTTGCCATGAATATCGATGCATTGAGGCTGTTCATTTACCGTGCAAAGCGTTTCATTTTCATTCTGACACGATGTCAGGATGCATTTTCCATCGATACAGTCCTCGTACTTCGAACAGGATTTGAATTCGGTACACGAACCGACGGCCCCGCAGTATTGTTTACTTGTTTTGGGATTGATGCACGAACCGTTGCAAATCATTTGATCGCAGGTGCTTTGGCATTGCCCCTGAGTACAGATTTCGTAAGGCTCGCATGAGTGTTCGATGGCACCACATGCGTCATGGGTGTCTTCTTCACAACCCGGTATTTCTAAATCGCTGCCAGAGCCCTTATGATATCCAATCTCGCATGCATCCACGGCACATTCTTTTTTATTGCAGTGACCGCTTTTCCATCCGGATATCTTGGTACAGTCATTGGTGTGCGATCCACAATGCGCCAAATCATCGGGTTCGCAAGTATCTGCATAGAAATGATTTCCTTCCGGGCAATTCGTTTCACATGTTCTTGTTTCATCATTGCACTTAAAAGGCTCATTACAAATCTGCCTGATTTCCCATTTTTCTGCTACGCATTGAAAAAGTGTATTTCCGTCACATTTCCAGGTGTCGTTCGTACATTCGGGAACATCGCCGTTGGGTAAACACATTCCTTTTTCGGCATCGCACTTCAAATCGACGCAGGATTGAAGTAATTCCCATTTTTCCGCTTTGCATTGATAAAGTATATTTTCGTCACATTTCCAGGTGTTGTCCGTACATTGGGATTCACCGCCGTTGCGTGAACACGTTCCTGTTTCGGCATTGCACTGCGTTGGTTCTTCACAAGTCTGCCTGAATTCCCATTTTCCAGACACGCATTTGGAAAGTATATTTCCGTCACATTTATAGGTATCGGCAACCTGACACACAGGAACGGCGATGTCGATTCCTTCAGTGTTGCTGGCATCGTCACAACCCACGGCAGCAAGTATCGTTGCTGCGATTGTCAACCAAAACAGTTTATAATGTTTCATAATGCGTTCCTTTGATGCCGATTTATTATATTATATCTATCTATATTTCATATTTGGACGTTGCGTTAACCCATCGTTCAAACGTGATGCCTACGATGAACGCAACAATTGGGTATTGTAGCATACATTGCTCCATTGCGTCGATTGAAATAATGGGGCGTAGCGAGTGTATGTGCTGTGAGGCGCATGAGCGAACGTTACCCACGCGGGATGCGGCGTATGCCGTAGACCGATGCACCCACAAAAAATCCTCGCCATTTGAGATCGGGCGATCTATGTTGCTTAGTGACAGAATATTTCTCGTAACTATCGGATGCGCACAAGGCGCGGAGAATGGTTATGAAAGCAAGAAATATTCGAATATAAATTTCGACAAGGAATTGCGAACGATAGAACGCTGGGCGGTAAAGTAGGTGTGGGGCCTAAAAACTGTCCGCAAATGGAGTGCTTATGAGAATGAAAACATTATGGAGCTTTAGTCTGGCAGTGGCTTTGGGCCTTTCAGTCATGGCTTGTAGCGATGACACGGGGGATCGCGTTCTGTATCCTGATGGCGAAGTCACCGTGGCTTTGTTACCGACAATGGCGACGGATGTCGAATTCGCGAAAAACAGCACGACGAATCTTTCTGTCAGTCTGATCTACGCCAATGGCGAAGATGCCGGCAAGGGACTTGTGGGAAAGGAAATTAAGTGGGGACTTGAGAATGGCGAGCAGTCGCTTCAGCTTTCGTCTGCCAAATCGACGACAGTCGATGACGGAATGGCGACGATTTCTATTACGGGGACGGATGTTTCCGGCAATGCAATCGTCGTGGCCTCGAGTGAAATTGCGCTCAAACCGGTCAGGTTCAATGTCGCGGTACAGGATGTGCCGACCGGAAGCCTTGAACTTTCGGCGGTCTATCACGGTTCTGCAAATCCGGTCAACTATGTCATTAAGCTCTACAATGGCGACGAAGTCTCGTGTGCCCGCACTGATCTTATCAACGGTGGTGTTACGAACTGGCACACCGAAGCCGAGGCTGAGCCGATATTGGATCCGGTCAATTCCAAGGACGCGAAATTCTCGAATCTTTCGACTGAAATGCGCTATGCCGCCGTGGCGTATGGCTTTGCAGAAAACGGTGCGCCTGTGGCCGCAGGCTGTCTCGATTCTGGTATCGATGTCCTGGCGAACAAGACGACATCCGGCACGATTTATCTCGATACGATCGATCTCAATCCGGTAACGACATAACACGTGCGCAGTTATTTTGACTTTGGCGATCTCGGTTCGGAACTGGGCGGCGTCGGTAGATTCATAAATATGCTCGACAATTTCAGCCAGGATTCCGTCGGGATGCTCGTCGACCGCATGGTGGAGTATTTCACAAATAAAGCCGGTCTTGCGGCAAATGCGGTCAATTGGCTGAACGAGACATTCAAGCTTTCTACGGAACTGAAGAATTTTCTGAACGGGTTGTTTGACAACAATGAGACGAGAGCAAGAATTGCGCTGTTTGTCTGTCAGTTCCGCGATATCGTTCGCCTGATGGAGTTTATGGGGCAAATAGATGTCGAGAGGTCGGGGCAGTTCGAACTTCACGGCAAAGATGTTTACGATGGCTTTGCATTCCATTGGCGCGTCGGTTGTGGCAACAGCACCGATCCCACATGCGGACGTTTTCCGATCACAGCGAAGATGATGGGGCTCGGCGATTCGGCCAATTTCATGGATGGCACGTGGGAAGGTTCGCTTGCCAACGGTTATGACAAGCTTTCGATCGACAACCATGCACTGAATCTCAGGTATGGCGAAGTCCTGGCCTATCTGTTCAACAACGAGCTCATTCCCAAAGTGACCGAGAATAAGGCCACCAGCATTGAATCATTGTTAGCCTATTGGCTCAAAGTCGATTCGGTCGCACAGTGGATTTCGGATAATATGAAGTGGAGTGGATTGCAGGGAACGGGAAAATTCTCTTATACTCCCACCGAAGCGAAAGAAGTTTTTAACGCAATCATTAGCGCCATGCTGGAAGATTTTGGGGTTGAAGCGGCCTATCTCGAGCTCGAGAGTGCCAGCTCTGAGATTACGCTCAATGGTTCAGGCTATTTCGAGGATACGAATGGCGATAATATGGTCGATATCATTCGCGATGGCAAATGGTCTGGCAGCATGGTCATGACGACAAAATCGAAATCGGATAGCGGGAATGGCGTTTCAAAACAGGTCACGATTTCGACGACGACGGCCGTCAAAGGCCTTTGGAGCGGCTATAACATGAAGAATGTCGTCAACGATGACGTCATGTATTGTACGTATGAAAAATCGTCGTCAGATTCGTTCGATCAGCTCTGTGCCTATCCGAAGATCGAATTAAAGGATCTTACGTCTTCGAATACGTGCCAGAACTGGTTTGATAGCGCTGGATTTTAAGCGTTCGGGCAGCACGCCGGGGCGGCGTGCGCCTCGCTTTATGGCTTTCTGATTCTATTCTTTCATCATGCGTTCAATTTTGCATTCGTGCATCTTGTTCTGGCTATCTTTATTATAATTTATGCCGGCCAACACGATTTCGCCGTTATAATTATCAAACGCGGAAGTATATTTGCGATTGTGAATCTGTTCTATTGCAGTATCGGCGTTTTTGTCCCACTTGAGTTCGACCAACACGGCGGGAAGGTTGCGGCTCGGCAGCGGAATTAGGGCAATATCGACGAAACCGACGCCACTCGGCAACTCGCGGAATACAAAGAAATCCTGACGCGCCGTATAACAAGCGTACATCACGACGCAGGCCAATGTGTTTTCGTTATTGAACGTCAGTATCGACGCAAGATCGCAATGGATTTTGTCCAGAATATCTGCGACGGCATTCGAATTGCCATGCACGATGGCATCGATAAATTTCTCAGAAGCCTCAATTGAACGAAGCACGCCGTTCCAGCGAGCGGCACTTGCAATATCATAAATGGCCTCGCGGATTTCCTCGTTCGGGATCGTTCCCTCGCGCGTGATCTTGTCATACCGGATATAGCCCAAATGCGTCAGTCTTGTCATGACGGAATCATAAGTCTGAGCGTCATTGAACGTATTATTGAAAGGTACCTGCCGGAAATGGCATGTTCCTCCGGAAAGCATCTGCACCAGTGCACTCTTCGTTCCCTCGATATCCATCTGTACGAATCGGCGGACAGGATCGAGGGAACCTGTGTCATTCCAGTAACACTCGAACTCCCTTCGCATAATGGCTCTGACCACGGAATTCGGATTACATATATGCATCACCTTTTCGACGGTCTCACCATTTTCGGTGGCAAATCCCCGTATCCGATACCCGTCGTACCATCGTTTCATCTCCCCAAAGTCCATTTTGTATTGACTGCATAATGCCTGTACTTCGTCGAGCGTAAACCCAAAACAGGATTCCAGAGGATAACTCGTAAAAATCGTGTATTCATCGAAATTGCTCAGGGGGGATTCCGAGGCGTAGTTACGAATGGGCAACACCCCCGTCATATAGGCAAGCGCGATGTACTTGTCCGCACTCTGCCCCTTGAACAGGGCACGTAAAAACTCAATCCATGCTTCCTGAGCCTTTGGATTTTCTTCGTCCGTTCGGTAGATACTGTGCCACTCATCAAGGGTTATCACGAACTGGGCATTCGTCTTTTCGTTGATGCTCGCCAAAGCATCGGGAACCGTTTTACAATCCGCCAAACAATCCGGCCATCGTTCAGCCAATTCGTGCAGAATCCGATTCTGCAGCCACGGCACAAACTCCATGCCGTCGTGAACGCGGCTTCGTTCCTCATGAACGTCAAGCGAAATCACGGGGAACTTGTTCAGATATCGTTCAAACGTCTCGTCCCTGGCGATCTTCAATTCCTTGAACAGAGGGCGCGAATCGCATGATCGATCGTAATAGGCGCACAACATCTGCGCGGCAAGACTCTTCCCGAAGCGCCGCGGCCGCGTCACGCACAGGAACTTGCGCCGCGTGTTGATCATTCGGTTCAGATGTTCAATCAATGGCGATTTGTCCACATAAATCTCGTCGTGCACCGCCTGCGCAAAACTAAAATTCCCCTGATCGATATAGTGTCCCATCGCGTTCTCCTTGTCAAAGGGGCTTGCCCCTTGTTTTGTCACCATAGCTCGCTCGCTCTCAAATGGCGAGGATTTTTGTTGGTGAGTGGGTTGATCCTGTCATTATCTGTTATTATTTGCTTGACTTTAACGGCTATATTTAGTATAAAAATACAATTCATAAGCTATTTTCTGTATTGTGTATTTACACAATACATTATTACCTGCTTCAATTTAGGAGAATCAAATGTCGATACCGCTTCATAAACGGGTTATTCTTTCCATACCCCGTCCAAACCATCCTGACCGCAGTCCCGTAAAAGTGATTTTTATATCAAAATTACCCATTGCGCCTAGAAGGTGTTTTACTTATATCGTTATGTCTGATATGGTGCATCGTAGAAAGATTCGAGTTGAAATCGATATACCCGCATCGGCTTTACGTGAGCTTGTTAATTCTGATATTAAAGATTACATATTGTCTGTGATTAATGGATTTGCAGACAAAATCGCCAACAAATACAGCAAAGACTGTCCTGAAGATATACCATATATTAAAAAAGCTATTATATCTTGTTATTATCAGGTAGTCGTTGATCATGAACGCCGCCAGTTAAATTTTGTCTTCCCAAAGACCGTTATCGCGTAAAATGTACTCCCGATGGAAACATCGTGCCCGACAATCGATGCCTCGTTCTTTATCGCGTACATAAACTAGTAAAGCGCATGAGAAAACGCCGAACAGATTGTGCCGGGCGTATTGGCCAACAATAGCCCGGCAAAAGCGGCGCGTATGCAATAGCGCCGCCCCAGACGAGTGAGACGGCAAAAATCGCGCTATCTGCGAATTTCACCTTGCAAAATCCCGCCAATGACATAGAAAGACCGGCGGCCACCATGCAGGTGGATTTAACAGAATAAGGATATGAAAGAATGCTGAGCTGCTGTTACGATTCCCTTCTTGAACGTTTTCTTCGCTATGTCAAGATTGATACGCAATCTGACCCGGAATGCCCCGATTATCCGAAAGTCTATCCGTCCACGCAGAAACAGTTTGACCTGCTCAATCTCCTCAAAAAAGAATGCATCGAGCTAGGTCTGAGCGATGTGGAACTCGACAAATACGGTTATGTGACGGCGACGCTTCCCGCCAACGTCGACAAGGCCGTGAAACGGGTCGGCTTTATCGCCCATGTCGATACGTCTCCCGAAGTCAGCGGTGCCAATGTGAAGCCCATCGTTCATAAGAATTACCAGGGCCAGGACATCGTGCTTCCCGACCGCAACGACGTCGTCATTCGCTATGCCGACAACCCCGCGCTCGAGGAACAGATTGGCAATGACATCGTGACGGCATCCGGCACGACGCTTCTCGGTGCCGACAACAAATCCGGCGTTGCGGCCATCATGACGGCAGTCGAATACC
Source organism: Myxococcota bacterium (assembly GCA_045597285.1). Lineage (GTDB taxonomy): Bacteria > Myxococcota_A > Bradymonadia > UBA4248 > UBA4248 > UBA4248. The sequence continues at coordinate 61 of JAZODZ010000431.1, read as the reverse complement.
TGCTCAAACACCCGGAAATCAAGCACGGCGACATTCGAATCGGCTTCACACCCGATGAAGA
>JAZODZ010000430.1:0-15219 GCA_045597285.1 Myxococcota bacterium | reverse complement strand
GACATGGCTACGATCCGACTTCACCGCCACCGCCTGTGTCGTTTGAATAACTCACGAATCCAGCGGGTTCGCCTTCACCGAATGAATGACCATTGGTCTGGGTTCCTGGCGTGTACAAAGCTACGCCATCAGAGAAGCCGTAACCGCCCACGAGACCGCCACCAAATCCACCGGAGCCGTCATTCTCGTCACCAAGTGTTCCGGCGGTAGATTCGTCACCGTCATCTGCACCACCGCCACCGCCAGCGACAATGACGCGATGATAATAGGTATCGCCACCGATTCGGATATCGGTTCCACCGCCGCCACCGAAGCCCCATGCGCCCGTGGTCTTGGATACGGTTCCACCTGCGCCACCGTTACAACCACCACCGACAGCATTTTCTCCATATAATGTCGAGCCGAGTGAGCCTTGCCCACCGACATGAATGGAAATATCAGTCTTTTCGGTAAGCGTCAGAACGCCTTCAGCGTAGCCGCCCAAGCCTGCATGTGAACCTTTTGTCTGATCGAGGCCAACCTGATCGCCGCCTGACGCCCCCCATACCTGTAATTTATACTGTCCAGGCAATAAGGTGTCATAAGCGACAAGGCATTCAGCATCATTAACACTACTATTGTCTTCGTATTCGCGAACTGTATAAGAGTAAACATTGAAATCGAGCACATTGCTCTGAATGCCATTATACGCATCGCAATTGCTTGCGCCTGTACCATAAATCTGTTCTGGCGTAATGGTAGCGACTGCGGACGATATATCTTCAGTCGAGACGGTGACGACCTGTCCCACATTCCAGTTTTCGGGAGTAAAGACTAGTGTTGTCGTGCTCAAATGAGCCATATCGTCGTCACTGGTGACCAATGTAACGACGACATCATCGGTCGGTTCATAACTCAGCTGCGCCGTGATTGTGGTCGAATAGCTTCCCGGCTTGAGTTCGTCGGAAGATGCAACCAAAACGATACTTGCGGTTTCATCATCGGTAACCGAAAACTCATCCGTGGATGTATTGATACCGTCGAAGTTTTTATCATCGGATGACGTCTCGATATGAATCTTTACCGTCTGTGTACCATCGACAATCTGATCGTCTACTGCGGCAATATCCACTGTAATTGGCTTATCCCAATCTTCAGGCTGAATGGTAATCGTGGTGGGACCGTCCACTCTAAGTTCGCCAAAATCCGTGGATGACAAATGAATGACCACGGGAGCCTGTGGTTTGGACGTAAGCTGAATGACGAATGAACTTTTACCGCCATTTTCCGACAGAATCATGTCAGATGAACTCACGTTCAACCGTGACGTGTCATAATCATCATCGATTGTTTTAATCGCGATGCCATCATCTGAATATCCGTTAAAGTTCTCATCTTCAGAGACCGCGGTCAGTTTGACATTGGTCGTCTGGTCACCGTCAATGATATTGTCGGAAACGCCAGTCACCGTAATGGTATGCGGTTTGTTCCAATCTTCGGGCTGGATTGTAATTTCTCCGCCTTCCAAAGCCAGTTCCGTATCATCCATCACAATCGACTGGATGGTAACAGGGGATGACGGTTTGGAAGTCAAAGTGATTTCGATGTCCGTTTTGGAAGAAGCCGATTCATGGACTTCAGGTGAAGACTTGAATACATACGAAAATCCAGCTGTATCGATATTCTTGTTGATTCCGTTGACCGTCAATACACTGTCATTAAAGTTGGGATCATTTGATTTCGATGTAAACACGACATCGTACGGCTGATCTTCATCAATGACGTAATCGGCGACACCTGTCACGACGACGGTAACAGGCTTATTCCAATCGTCTTTTGAAATCGTGAATTCTTTGATTTCAGTCGATGCTTCGTTGGGATTGCTAATCGCCACACTGATGGTGACGTCGGCTTTTGGCTCGGAAGTCAGGCTAATATCGATGGTATCAGATGCGCCCGATTCATCGGTTACGACCGAGTTCTTTGAACCCATTATGGCAGACTGGTCGTTATCCAAATTAGTCAGTTCGATTTTAGGCGTGGAGACACCGTTAAAAATACTGTCCTCAGATTCGAAATCTGAAAAGACGAGGTAATAGGTATGCGACCCCGTTTTCTGATTACCGTCATCATTGCCTGTGACAGTAATGGTCTGCGGTACATCCCAGTCATCTGGGGTAAAGATCAGATATGTCGGCGTGGTCGTGGCCTCGGGATCACGTGTGGAATCCGCATTTTCGATGCTCAGCAAAACCTTGACATCACTGGAAGGTTTGGAACTCAGATAAACCTTATATTCAACCGAAGTGCCGTCTTCAGAGGTCACTGGCGTTTCGGGATGCTCTATGACAAGTGAAGCCACTTCCTGGCAAGATCCCTCGATGCATATGAACCCCGGATCACAAACGACGGGACTGCCATCTTTTACGCAACTATCGACACACTTTCCATCGATGCATTCACTACCATTCTCGCAGAATTCCCCACCGCAGAGATCCCCGGCGTTTCCACAAACGCCATTCAGATCACAAACCTGCCCTTCAGGACAAAAACAACGGGGTTGTTCCAGATCCGATGCATCATCTGAACAACCACCGATGACAATCAAACACGCGATTGCCATCAAATTTTTCAAAGCAAGTTTCTTGCTCATTATGTACCTCAAAATACCAGACTTAAGCTCGGTCTTATTAAGCCTGCGACAAAAACCTTGTCAGACCGCGAAGCCTTTCAAAACATAAAACACGCGAAATGATATGTGTGTCTAACACTCACATGTGTGGGTGTTTTCGCTTCTGGCGAATTAAGACTTTTATCTTTATATGTCAATGATTTAACTCATTTTATCAGGGCTACAGGTAACTTGTTCAGAACATAGTGGTGTTTCTCGAGTACATAATTCTGTCGAAATCAGGCAATAGGCCGGAATAGTATCGTCAAGCCCACGGTGTACGCAAAGTCGTGGACAACGAAGCCCGTAGGGCTTCCGGTTTTGTAGCCCCCGGTTGGCGCGTAGCGCCTACCGGGGGATGGGGGCATCCACACACATTTTTAACCCCGTAGGGGGTTTCCATTTTACCCCGGCGTTGCCGGAGGCTACTCGCCAAAAACGGGCTTTTAACAATGCGCAATTAGCGGACTTTGCGTACACCGTGAGGGGGAGCCGGATTAAAGCGATTTCTCCCAATTCTTCTCATCTTCTTATTTATGGAGGAGGGAAATGGTGCCAACGGCGACAGAGGGGAGCAAAGTAAGACCTGAACAGTTACCACCTGCTGAACTATTCAAACATAGGGCAAATTTCAGACATAGATCCCCTAGGAAACAGGGTTTCCTCTCTCTCCCATTCCCGCCCGCCAGCCGCCGCCTAGCCCAACAAACGTGCGGCCTGGCACACCACTCCCTTTCCGCGTTTATGGCGCGTAAAAAATGAGTGTCCAGAATGTGCCTGGCGAGTGCAACCCGCAATCATCTGTATCCGCGTCCAGATACAGCGATCGCGTTCCCTGACCAGGGGGCAGGCCGCACGATATGATGGTCAGGGCTAAAACCGTTATGTGAAGCCAGTTTCGTACATTTTTACCTCCTCATGTCGAGTGATGCGCCAACGCACACACACAAGATGATGACAAAAAATTCATTTTGTGACACTTGGAGGTCATTTTTTTTTGATTTTTTTACGGGGGCTGAACAGTTACCTTCCTCCTACACTTTTTTTGATAAAAAACTTGCATTGCCCGGATGTTTCCATTAAAAGGCGTGCCCGTTTCGGGGCGTGGCGCAGTCTGGTAGCGCGCCTGCTTTGGGAGCAGGAAGCCGTAGGTTCGAATCCTATCGCCCCGACTCAAGCGCTCATAGCTCAGCTGGATAGAGCAACGGCCTTCTAAGCCGTGGGTCGCAGGTTCGAATCCTGCTGGGCGTATTTTGGCATTTCTTTTTATCGTTTCGATATATGAGGTTTACAAATGGCAGCTGTTCGTGAAAAAATTCGTCTCGTTTCCGAAGCTGGTACGGGATATTTCTACACCACCACTAAAAATCGTAAGAGAACTCCTGATAAACTTCGCTTCAAAAAATATGATCCCAAAGCCCATGCGCATGTGTGGTTCAAAGAAGCTAAGATTAAGTAATTCAGACTTCTTATAAAAAAAGACGCAGTTTACTGCGTCTTTTTTTTTGTCCAAAGTCGTCTGTGGCATCACTCGGGAACAAAGAGCTGGAAGTTACAACAGAGTGTGCACAAGGAACGCCATAGGCCATAACTGTTCATCTCCATTGATGTATTTACATGCCTCGATGTGTTTGTTTTCGCCCACGCAGCGAGCGACGGTCGGCAGCCGACATCCTGTCGGCTGTATTTTGCGTATATTTTGCGTAGATGTTCTTGAACACCCTTGGATTAGTTTGCCCCGTATACTTTTAACACTCGTGTTTAATTGCATAAACAACAGAGATTTCCATCAAACGAAGCTCCAGCACGCTTTCAGCGTGCTGATGAGTTCTCTTAGCAATCAAATTTGCACGTAAGCAAGGCCCGGGGGGGACGTCAGCAGAAGCCAGAACATCGACATAAAATGAACACAACTAATATCGATATTTGACAACTTATCGTAATTGGAGTTTAACAGGGAGCGGCTCGGATAAATTGCGTTGGGCATTCCGAGATTTGGTTTTTGAGTTTCAGCAGGGTGGTCATTCATGTCCTTTTTTAATTACACAACTAAAGAAATCGTTCTGAAAATTGTCTATTACGGACCGGGATTGTGCGGAAAAACCACCAATGTCAAACACATTTATTCTGCTACCAATGACGAGACGAAAGGCAAGCTCATCAGTCTCGAAACGCAGCAGGAACGCACGCTTTATTTTGACTTTCTTCCCATTGAACTTCCCGAAATCCGTGGGTTTAAGACACGTCTTCACTTATACACCGTTCCCGGGCAGCTGTTTTATGCGAACAGCCGACGTCTGATTATGAAAGGTGCCGATGGCGTTGTATTTGTCGCCGACAGCCAGGCAGAACGTCTCGAAGCCAATCTCATTTCGATGGACGATCTCCTTGAAAACCTCGAGACTTATGGCTATGACGTGGAAAAGATTCCTTTTGTCATTCAGTACAACAAACGCGATATGCCGAATGCGCTTCCTGTCGAAGAGCTCCGAGCTGAACTCAACCGCTGGTATCCGAAAGTTCCGGATTTTGAAGCCGTTGCATCCGATGGCACGGGCGTATTTGAATGCCTCAAAGCCGTGACCAAGATGATCCTCAACGATCTTCGTAAAAGCAAGTAATCACAATGCTTTGCACAAAAAAGCCTGCCTCGTGGCGGGCTTTTTTTCGCTCTGTTTTATGAGTGTGAATATGGAGTTTGGAGCCCGATTTCGCCATGTACGACCCTGAAAGGGCGATAGAATACAGCCAAACGGTTCGCTGCGCGTATGCCAATAGCGCAGCGGGCACGCCGTATGACAATAGGCGTGCCAACCCCAAAAAGCGGCTTACGTCCGTCGTCTGATGCGAATAAACGGCAGACATCCCATCAGAAAGAGCATGAACAACCCCACGGGCGTCGTATGGCCTTGCTGAATCGAACAGCCGCTGCCTGAACTGCACGTCTCTTCACACGAAGCCTCGTCGCAATCGATCAGGCCATTGGCATTGTTGTCTTTGCCGTCATCGCATATTTCGGGCAGGCAATAAATACTGGTCGTGCACTGCGGATCATCGCAATCTACAAGCCCGTCGAGATTGTTGTCGATGGTATCGTTGCAGACTTCGGGCTGACAATAAGCGGATGTCGTGCACGAAGCTTCGGCACAGTCGATGATGCCGTTGTCGTTGTTGTCGACGTTATCGTTACAAATCTCGGGCTGACAGCGCTTTTCATTCGAACATTCGGGATCGTTGCAATCGGCGAGTCCGTTTCCGTTATCGTCCTTGCCATTGAAACAATCCTCTTTCTGGCAACGGAGCTCTTTCGCGCATTTGGGATCTGCGCAGTCGACATTGCCGTCGCCGTTGTTGTCGATGTTGTCATCGCAGATTTCGGGCTGGCAAATGAGCTGAACAAAGCACGAGGCTTCGTTGCAGTCGATGAGGCCGTTGCCGTTGTTATCGAGTCCGTCATTGCAAATTTCAGGCTGGCACCGCAACTCGCTCTTGCAGGCATCGTCATCGCAATCGGTAAAGCCATCCCCGTTGTCGTCGATCTTGTTGAAACAGTCTTCCGGAATGCACGATTTCTGAACAAAACAGTAGGGATCATCGCAGTCGATGCGCCCGTCGCCGTTGTCATCTTCCTGATTAAAGCAGTCCTCGGGGTCGCCGCTCGCCAGATCCGTGACTTTTTCCTGAATGAAGTCATAGTAGTCCGAAACATTCGTCACGGCGTCGTATGAATCGCATTTGCCGAAGCCATAGCTCGTGATACCGGCAACGAATTCATAGCCGTTGCGCGTGACAAACGTCGGGCCGCCGGAATCGCCTTGGCATGTTCCGGTGTTCGTAAAGTCAAAGAAAATAAACCCTTTGTCATAAGTGGAATAGTTGCACCGTTTGCTGCCGTTGGAATGCAACGGACAAATCGCATAGACAGTCCGGCTCGTCTTGTATTTGGTACCTGATGAATAATCGTCGGCAAAATTTGTCTTGCCAAATCCAACCGTCGTCGTCTGAACGCCGCTGCCACTGTCGATTTCGCTGTTCTTCAGGGCAAACTGCGGCGGCAACGGCAACGTCGGCGTCGCAACGCTCAATGGCACCGCCTTCTTCAGCTTGAGAATGGCGATGTCGTTGCTGATATCGTCTTCTCTACAAACAAATTTCGGATGCGGATAAAACGCCTCGATTTCATAGACATTGGTCAGGGCACTGTCGGACTGCCCAAATCCGATGTACATATACGGACGATAATCCGAGTCATTCGGATCACACTTGGAAATGCAGTGCGCCGCAGTCATCACGTAGTTTGGTGTGATCAGCGTGCCAGTACATATCGAGCTATAACCGCCATATCCATAATTGACGACTAATGCAACCGTCGAATAATAATCGCGCCCAGTGACACGCGTACCGTTAATGATAGGGAGTGTTCGCGGTGTAAACTCCGGAATATCAACGCCGGTTTCCGGCGGCATTTGATTATTATCGCAACCAACGGCAAATAACGACCCGGCCAGAATAGCCAGACTCACTACTTTTTTTAACAAGCTCATTGTTCTTCCATATTTGAGAAATGGTTATTCAATAACCACAGAAATCAGGCTTTTTTTCTTCTAAAACCGAATGGCAGTGCTGCCCAAAGCAACCACCACCACGATGAAGCAGAATGAGAAGCCGGTGTCGCCGAACACCCGCCACTCGATTTGTGGCACATCTCCTCGCAATTCGGATCGTCACAATCGATCACATTGTCGCCGTTGTTGTCGATGCCGTCATCGCAAACCTCAGGCTGACAGAACAAGGAGAATTTACACGAATCCTCATCGCAGTCGATGATCCCGTTGGCGTTGTTGTCGACTTTGTCGTTGCAGATTTCGGACTGACAGTAGATGGAAGACAAGCACGAGGCTTCATTGCAGTCGATGATGCCGTTGTCGTTGTTATCGATCTTGTCGTTGCAAATCTCAGGCTGGCAGCGCTTTTGATCCATGCATTCGGGATCGCCGCAATCGATGAGGCCGTTTTTGTTGTCGTCTTTGCCGTTGAAACAATCCTCTTTCAAACAGCGTGGTTCGTTCTCACACTTGGGATCATCGCAGTCGGCCTTGCCATCCCCGTTGTTGTCGATGCCGTCATCACAGATTTCGGGCTTGCAAATGAGCTGGACAAAGCACGTGGCTTCGTTGCAGTCGATGAGGCCGTTGCCGTTGTTATCGATGCCGTCATTGCAAATCTCAGGCTGGCATTTCAACTCGCTTTTGCAAGCATCGTCATCGCAATCGACAAGACCATTCCCGTTGTCATCGATCTTGTTGCCACAATCTTCCGGAATGCACGATTTCTGAACGAAACAGTAGGGATCATCGCAATCGATGCGTCCGTCGCCGTTATCATCTTTCTTATTAAAGCAATCCTCGGGATCGCCGCTGGCAAGGTCCTTTACTTTTTCCTGAATGAAATCGTAATAATCCGAGACGCTGGTCACGGCATTGAATGAATTGCATTCGCCGGAAACCCAACTCGCCACACCGGCAACGAATTCATAACCATCTCGCGTGACAAACGTCGGGCCGCCGGAATCTCCATGACACATCCCGCTACCCGATGAAAAATCGAAGTAAATAAACCCTTTTTTGTTCGTGTGCCCCGAACACTTTTTGCTCCCGCTGCCACTAAGCGGACACACCGCATAAACCTTTCGGGTGATTTTGTATTTAGTCCCGCCCGAAACGTCATTGTAATAATCGGTCTTGCCAAAGCCAACCGTCGTTGCCTGGATTCCACTGCCCTTGTCGACATCATTTGCCGTAACGGCATACTGCGGCGGCAACGGCAGTGTCGGCGATGCAACGTTTAACGGGACACTTCTCTTCAGCTTCAATATCGCGATGTCATTCTTGATTTCGAAGCCATAATCTTCGCCACCAGAACAATAAAACTGCGGATGTGGATAAAACGCCTCGATATCGTAGACATCGGTCAGGGTACCTTCAGACTGGCCGAACCCGACGTGCATATAAGGACGGTATTGCGAAGCATCGTCATCATCCCCCTCGCACTTGGAAATGCAATGACCTGCCGTCAGGACGTAATTTGGCGAGATCAGCGTCCCGGTACATGTCGACTGGTAATTGCTGCTGCCGTGATAACTGACCACGAGCGCGACTGTAGAATAATGATCACGGCCCGTAACACGCGTGCCGTTGATGATGGGAAGTGTGCGCGAGGTCAGCTCCGGAATGTCGTTCTGTTGTAGTTCCTCGCTATTGTCGCAACCTGCCGCTGCAAAAGCCCCGGCAAGCATGAACAGACTCACTGTTTTTGTTAATAAACGCATTATTCTTCCGTATTTGTGAGTGGGTCAATGGACATCAGGCTTTCTTCTTCTGCCAGCGAGGGGCAAAAAAGCCAAGAACAGCCACCACCATGATGAAACAGAATGAGAAGACGGTGCCGCAGAACAGCCGCCATCGGAATCGTTGCAGACCAACCCGCAATTGGGATCGTCGCAATCTTTCAGCCCGTCTCCGTTGTTGTCAATGCCGTCATCACAGATTTCCGGCTGGCAGAACGTCGACGTGGCACACTGGGGATCGAAACAGTCCGTCAGCCCGTTGCCGTTGTTATCGACCTTGTCGTTGCATATCTCTTGCTGGCAATTCAACGCCGAACCGCACGACGGTTCGTTGCAGTCGATCAGACCATTCCCGTTGTTGTCGAGGCCATCATCGCAGGTTTCATCCTGGCACACTGGCTTATCTTTGCAATCGGTGTCGAGACAGTCGACGGCCCCATCCCCATCGTCGTCGACCTTGTTCGTGCAGTTTTCTTGCTTGCACGCCGCAAACAACACGCACTGCGAATCGAGACAATCGATCAGGCCATTGCCATTGTTGTCGATGCCATCGTCGCAAACCTCTTTCTGACACACAACCGCGCCAGAACACGTCGGATCCGCGCAGTCGATCAGCCCGTCGTGATTGTTATCTTTCTTGTCATCGCAGATTTCAGTTTCCGTTTGGCATCCAATGACGTTCGCACACTGCGAATCGTCACAGTCCACTTTTCCATTCCCGTTGTCATCGACCTTGTTAAAGCAGTCCTCCGGAATGCACGAAATCTCAAAATAACAATGCGGATCGTCGCAATCCGTCCTGCCGTCCCCGTTGTCATCGACCTGGTTAAAACAATCCTCCCCAGACGCGGCCGGAAGCCCATCCACAATCCCGCTGATGAAATCATAATAATCGGACACGAGCGTCATGCCGTTGACAATCGTGCAGTTGGTAAACCCGTAACTCGTCACGCCGGCGACATAATCGTGGCCGTTTTTGGCGATGAACGTCGGGCCGCCCGAATCCCCGGTACACGTCGCCGATTTCGACGCATCCAGATAAAGAATCCCCTTTTTCGCCGTGTAATCGGAATCCGCGCACTTCTTGCTGCCCGTCCCCTTTAATGGACACGTTGCATACACATTGCGCGTCGTCATGTACTTGACGCCGACAGTCTTGTCGTCATTGGCTTTTGTTTTACCGAACCCGACGGATGTGGCCGCAACGCCGGCCGTCGAATCCACATCCGCCACGGCAAGCGCCAGCTCGGGCGGCAACGGTGGCACCGGAACGGCCAGTGACAACGGAACGGGCTCTTTCAGCTTTATCAGACCGATGTCGTGCAACAGCGTTGGCGAGCATTCAAACTGCGGATGCGGATGAAATGACTCGATTTGAAAGACTCCCTTGTACGAATCCTGGTTCTGCCCTATGCCGACATACATATAAGGGCGTTTTGCGATGTTGCTCTCTTTGTCATCGGGACAGTCAGAGATGCAGTGCCCCGCCGTCAGCACGTATTCAGGCGTTATCAGCGTGCCCGTACAAAATGTCCCCTGAACTTGCCCGCTCTGAATCAGGACGAGCCCAACCGTCGCCAAATAATCATTTCCCGTCACACGCGTGCCGTTAATAATCGGCTCCGACTGCGAAGACACATCGGCCTCAGTCGGCTGAAGGTTTGCGTCACACCCACAAAGGGCAAGCACAAGAATCAGGCTGGTGATATTCGCTTTCGACATTCAAACGGTTCCTTCTGGTACGGGACATTCCCAAAAATAATTTAATCTAGCACCAGATTCCGTATGACTCAATCACGTATCACATAAATTCTTCATTGTATGTCATTGTCTTACATGGCGCTCGCCTATTGCATACGGCTCGCTCGCATGGCTATTTCACGGTGGCTGCAACATATACGAATACCGCATCAATACTGGCGTTCGCCCCATACAAGGTACGCGATCACGCCACCGTTCAATACGCCATGCGCTGCTGACAAAAAAAGCCGTGTCCACAGACACGGCTTTATATCCATTACGAAGTCTCAATCGGGAATCACGAAGTCTTGATCAAGGTCACGGCACCTTCGAGATCGTTTGCAACGTTCTTGATGTAATGCAAATCATCGGGATTCTCGATGGCATCATCAGCACGCTTGAGCAAAGTTCTGGCGTAGCTGGAAATAGCTTCCGGGAGATCGTCCTTCTTGTCGAGCAATTCTGAAATCTGCTGTTTCAGATTTTTGATGCTCGCAACCACATTCCGGGCTTCCTCGTTCTGCTTTTCGCTGACGAGATAGTCGGCATTTTCCTTCGACATGCGCTCGATTTCCTCGCTCGTGAGGTTCGACGAACGCGCCACCGTGACGTTGTGTTCCTTATGGGTTTCCGGATCGCGTGCAGTCACATTGACGATACCGTCGGCGTCGATATCGAATGTGATTTCGATATCGGCCTGCCCCGCAGGTGCCGGACGAATGCCGGAAAACGTAAATTCCGCAAGAACCTGGTTATCGGCAGCCTCGGTATGCTCGCCCTGCAGAACGACGATGCGAAGCGATGTCTGGTTGTCAAAAGATGTCGTAAACACGGTGGTGTCGGAACACGGAACCGTCGTATTTTTCGGCGTAATGACGTGGAACCCGCCGCCGTGAATGGCGATACCGAGATCGAGCGGGGTCACGTCGAGGAGGATATGTTCCATACCCTGGTGGAGGAGTTCATCCGCCTGAATGGCGGCACCGACGGCAACGACTTCATCGGGGTTGATGTTCTTGGCGGGCTGGAGCTGGAAAAACTCACCTACGGCCTGCTGAACGAGCGGCATACGGGTCATGCCGCCGACGAGAACGACTTCATCGATATCGCGCTGTGTCACATTCGCATCCATCATGGCGATCTGGCAAATCTTCAGCGTTCGCTTGATCAGGTCGATGACGAGATTTTCAAAATCGCTGCGCGTAATCGTCGTATTGAGGTGAAGTGCCGTACCATCTGCACTCGTCTGAATGAACGGCAGATTGATTTCAGCGGACGTGAGCTCGCTCAAATCACATTTGGCCTTTTCAGCCGCGATTTTAAGACGCTGCATGGCCATCGAATCTTCGCGGAGATCGGCACCATCGTTTTCGCGTGCGAATTCCTTGATGAGATATTCGATAATCCGGTTGTCGAAGTCTTCACCGCCAAGGAACGTATCGCCCGTCGTCGAAAGGACGTTGAACACGCCGTCTTCGATGCTGAGAATCGAGATATCGAACGTACCGCCGCCGAGGTCGAACACCGCAATCGTCTGTTTTTTATCGGACTGCGTGCCGTAGGCAATGGCCGCTGCCGTCGGCTCGTTGATGATGCGCATGACATCGAGCCCGGCAATCTTGCCGGCATCGATCGTGGCCTGTCGCTGGGCATCGTTGAAATAGGCGGGAACCGTAATAATTGCCTGGCTTATCGGCTCACCGATGTAATCTTCCGCGACCTGGCGCATTTCGCCGAGAATCATGGCTGAAATTTCGGGTAGCGAGTAAACACGGCCTTTCATTTTGACGCGGACATCGTCATGCGGCCCCTCGACGATTTCAAACGGAAACGTCGACATGCACTCCTGGACTTCGGGATCTGACATGCTTCTGCCGATAAGGCGCTTCGTCGCATAAACCGTATTCGCCGCATTCGTGATGGCCTGGCGTTTTGCCAGCTGACCAATCAGTCGTTTTCCGGACTCGGCAATGGCTACGATTGAAGGCGTCGTTTTGTAACCAGCTTTATTCGCAATGATGATGGGTTTTCCATTTTCAACGATGGCCACGCACGAATTCGTCGTGCCAAGGTCAATACCAAGAGCATATTCCGTCATGTCTAAAATCCTTATCTACCGCTCTGAAGCTTTGCAAAAGCCGCTGTAACTGCCTTAAAAATTGCCGCAATACGTGGCTGGAACGGGCCTAAATTCTTTCTGAAATACCTGTCCGGATGAAACTGTTTTGTGCGAAGAACATACCCCTGCTTGATTTGTGCTTTCTGATACTGACCTTCGATGAGGCCAAGCAAATCACAAGGGCTGAGCTTGCTGAGATTCTCGTGAATGAATTCGGTAAATACCTGGATTTCCACCGGCAAATCGAGCGATTCATCGGTCAGCTTGGGCTTAAATGCCCGGAACTCGTTGATGAGACGCGGTGGCAGGTACTGCAAACACACTTCGGTACTGTATGACGCAGGATTACCCGCCGTTCCCATACTGGAAGACGCAGGAGACGCCGCCGCATGACCGGCCCCTTCGCCCTTGCCAGAGGCAACCTGATTACCCCATTCGATAAACCCAAGTCGCGCAAGATGGTTAAACGAAGACTCAAGGGCTTCACGGCGCATCGGAATGATCGACTGCATATCCTCAAAAGTCCTTTTCCCATCGGTAAAATCAAGAACGACCCAGTCCAGGGATGTTAAAAGCGTATATTCCGGTTTGCTGAGTTTGCACCGACTCGCCACTGTGCTGGCTGTAATTCCTGAGTTTTCTGCCATCGTTCCGCCTCTCGGCAATCCTAAAAATAAGAGCAACCTATCACTAGATAAAACCCCAATCCTTATCTCACTAAATGAACCACATTGTCAATTTTGAAGGTAAAATTTTGGGGTATAGAGTTAATTATTCGTAACTATTCAGACCTTGCGTGAGCGCGTAGGCGAAAACAAAAACATCGAGGCATACAAAATCATCAGGAGGCTGATAATTGATAAATTGCACCAAATCTATCATAATAGAAAGATCGTCGCCTACTGGCGACCTCATCATCGGCAATGAACCAGACATAAATTGGGGTAACACATGAAAAAATCGAAACGACTGGGCAAGGTTCAGGCTTCGTTGACACTCGCGATCACGGCCAAAGCCGCGGCCATGAAGGCCGAAGGGCTTAACATCATTAGTTTTGGCGCCGGTGAACCGGATTTCAACACGCCTCAGCCGATCATCGACGCGGCCAAAACAGCCCTCGACAATGGCATGACGAAGTACACGGCAGTCGCAGGCATGCCGGCGCTCCGCGCAGAAATCGCCGCCTGGTATGAACGGGAATTCGGCGTGAAAGCCACCGCAGATCAAGTCATCGTCGGCGTGGGCGGAAAACAGGTCATCTACAACGCGATCATGTCCCTTATCGACGATGGCGATGTCGCCCTCATCCCCTCCCCCTACTGGCTTTCATATCCAGCCATGGTGCACCTCGCCGGCGGCAGTGTCGAATTCATCGACACGACGGAAGAAGACGGTTTCCTGATCACGCCGGCCATGCTCGAAGACGCCATCCTCAAATACCAGCCGACACTCCTCGTCCTCAACTCCCCGTGCAATCCGACTGGCCAGGCCTACGACGAAATGCACCTCCGTGCACTGGCCGAGGTTCTTAGAAAATATCCCGACATCACGATCCTCTGGGACAACATCTACGCCCACCTGACTTATGGCGGATTCAAACATCTCGAACTCGCCAAAGTCGCCCCCGACCTCCGAAGCAGAATCATTGTCACGGGCGGTTTTTCAAAGAGTTTTGCCATGACGGGATGGCGTCTTGGGTTCGCCATTGCAGATCCAGAACGCATCAAGCTGATGAGCACGATCCAGAGCCACTCGACATCGAACGCAACGAGTTTTGCCCAGGCCGGCGCACTCGAAGCACTCCGACTCGATCACACATGCCTCGATGAAATGCGCCATACGTTTGAGACTCGCCGAAGCGTCATACTCGAATGCATTGCAGAACTTCCCGACGTTTCATGTCTCGCCCCGAAAGGCGCTTTCTACGTCCTCATCAACTGCAAGAAATACTGCAATATCGAACACGGTCTCCACTGGATCCAGAACGATCTCGACCTGGCCAAGTACATCCTCGAGGAAGGACACGTCGCGACAATCCCCGGCAGCGCATTCGGAGCCCCCGGCTACCTCCGCCTGTCCTTCGCCCTCGACGAAGACAACATCCGCAAAGGCATTGCACGAATCGGCGAATCGCTCAAAAAGCTCAATGCCTGATTCAAGAAAGTTCTGCAGGCGAGGATATAAACGGGTGAGCGATAGCAAACCCATTTCCCTCTCCCGATGGGACTAAGGAAGGGACAAATGCTATCAATGGTGCAAATCATAGAAGCCCGTTAGGGCTTCACGTTTAGTAGCCCCCGGTTGGCGCGTAAGCGCCTACCGGGGGATCAGGTCATTCAACCATAACCATCCCCGTAGGGGATT